>QXXE01000052.1 GCA_009911355.1 Clostridiaceae bacterium
GGAAGAGGTCGACAGTTCGAATCTGTTCAACAGCTCCACATCTTGCACCATCGTTAAGTAGGTGAAAAGCCTGTTTAGCGGTGGTTTTTTTGTATTTTTGGGGGCGGTAAGAGCGGGACGGTTTGTCGTATGGCGTTTGATTTTCAGGGTATGGGATTGGGGTTTCGAGGGGTTATAACGGTCTCCGGTGCGTCAGTTGGTGTGTCAGCTGCGGTGCGGTAAAACGCGTTGAGCTGGGCGGCTGCGCCCAGGGTCATAGACTGGTCGACGTGGGTGTAGATTTTCGCGGTCAGTTCAACGCTGCTGTGCCCCATCAGGCGGCTGGCGGTGACCAGGGGGACGCCAGACCGGGCGAGGTCTGTGCAGTATGTATGCCCGGCAGACATTGGTTATATTTTCTCAGCTTCACTCAAATAGTACCGAATACAGTGCGCTAACCGCCAAATCACACTATATCTTGTGTAAAATGTTCTGGTATGTCGGGAGTGCCATTTCAGGTTTACACCAAGTTTACACCATTTGAAGAAAAGCTCGATGTGGTTTTCAAATTTCTTGCGAAACAAAAAAAAGAGGGCGTAAGTATCGTCTTTGATACCTACGCCCTCAATTTATTGGTCTACATATCCTCATGCCCCATCTGGCTTTCCTGCCACTCCATATAGGCACGCTTGATATTTGCAATCGCCAGCACCGCCCGATTATTTTCATATTCCGGGTGATTCTTACAATAGTGTTCATAGAAGTCGATTTCCGAAAGTGCTTCGATAAAGTCTTCCTGGGTATGGGGAGCCTCCTGCAGCAGCTCTCGATTGAACCGAAGAATCTGCACACGATGAGCGTCCGCATTGCGCTCATTGTCAATATGGATATGCTCGTCCAGCCGCTCACGTGTTTCTGCTTGGGCGCTCTCCATCTTATCCAGCTTTTTCAACACATCACCATTCAGCGCCCGACCAATCCATCGGGCAAGAGCACCAAAAGGATCTACCTTAATAGGGGAAATCTGAATCAGTGTCAAAATCACAACCAGAGCACCACTACCACTTAGAAAGATTTCTTTGAGTGTCATTTCGTCTTCACCCCCACACTGTTGTTGACCACCCTGCTCATATCGCACAGGCTATCAATCAGCGCGGAGATTTCATCCATGTCGATTTCATACTTGATGGTATCGGCAGAAGCCTTAACCATAGCAAGTACCCATTCCTTTCGGTCTGCACCTTCCTCAAACATTGCCTCCGCACGCTCCATGTAGCCCATAACCAGGTTGACCACCTGCGGCCAGTTCTTCTCCTTGATTGCCCGCTGCACATACTTCACCAGTTGGACAACCAGCGGAATAGCTGCGGCAAGCCCGGAAAGAACAGAAACAATCAATCTTACCCACTCAGTATCCATGATAACTCATCCTCCTTTTCACGCATGAACAATAGGAATGCCATATTCACGGGCGCATAGATTTTCAATCTTACATCCTCTGGCCTGCTCCCATCCATCACAAAACCATACCCAATCAGCATTTGCCAAAAGTTTCAGGCTTTCAGCCAAATACTCCAAGGGTTTTCTGTCACCGTCTTGAAAGAAACTGTCAATTACCTCAACTTCATCCTTCAAAACTCTACTGGCGGCAAGTTTCGCATACTCCCGCTCCGCAACAATCTCCTCATCAGACTTACCCCTCATAGGCTGGGAAATAAAAAGTCGAACCATTTTTTCTTCTCCTTATCAAATCGCCGGACTATCATTACCACCAGCGTCATATGTTTCAAAGTTGTTTGCCTTTGCGCTTTCAAAGGTAATTCCGCCCTCGCTGTGATCTGATTTTGCCATATTCAAATAGAAAGCGCACACTGTACCATGTGCAGTCCATGGCAACCCTACCATGGCGGAAAGCCACGGTAGGGAGCCAACATACCCCTTATGGATACAATAGGCCGCAAGGAAAATTCCTCCGAGTGTTACCACCCAGAGCAACAGCCGAATATCAGAAATCAGCCGTTTGGAATAATCCTTTTTCTTGGCTGTTTTCGCGGGCTGATAATGTCTGGCAACACGCTTTCCACTTTGTCCGAAAACAACCATACCGCCACCTCTTACGCCTTACCCATAATCTGGGCGAAACGATAAAGAACAGTTACCAGCTGTTCGCGGGTCAGGAAATCCTGCCACATGCAGTTAGGTTCTCCGTTGATTTGAGTACCATTGCCGGCAATTAGGCCAGTCGCCAGTGCCCATTCACGCGCTGTCTTGCTGTATGCACCACTGTCGTTATCTTGCAGATCCTTACGCATCTCACTAAAAAGCTCTTTGAAACGTGCCTTATCCATATCATCATCCTCCATTCCACTGTCCGTTACGATTTTTTCTACCCAATCCAGGGACACCCAGCCCGTGCCAGTAAAGCCCCAGCCGTTGTTCTCCTTGGAAATACTGAGCAGAGTACCGTTGGGGTATGTCATGATAATCGAACCATTAGGATTGTTCCGACAATTCAATCCATCCTGAGCAATCACCTTTGCCTGGTAACTCACATTTATCGGCTTTGATGCGGGAGCCGAACCAAGCAGCGCCGCCACATCATTCCGCGCCGTCTCCATTGATTTACCGAATTTCGGGAACCAGTGCAATACATCTCCGTGATTGGAGCCAAGTCCCAGCCTACAACTGTCGGCGTGGCATAGAATGGTAGGGACGGTTACTCCATTCACCTGAACAGTTCCATGCGGATCAATGTTGTAGAGCTTACAGAGATATGCCGTGATTTCACAAGCCTCTTTATAGACCTTATTGAAATAGTCAGCATCTGTCAAACCATCCTCGCAAATCTCAAACTGAATCCAGCCAGTGTTACAAGAACCTTTACTGCCCGAACCACAGCCCCAGGGACGATAGTTCCACGGCATTGTCTGAATGGTTGTTACAGTGCCATCGGCCAGTTTACCAATCCAGCAATTCAGTCCAGCTTCCACAGAAACATGATTCCAGTCGTTACCATTGCTGTTTTTGCCAAGAAGTCGTAGCAGCTCTGCTCTATTGCCATCATTATCGCTCGGCTGCACATAGCGTCTTAGGTTGGGATTATTTGCTCCAGTGCTGTGCCACAAGACACCTTTGATATCCATTTTTCGAGTCCCCCGATAGCAAGTGCTTTGTGCTTGCATACACACCAGGGGTTTATTGCGCTCTGAATATTTCATAGCACTCCCTCCTTCCTGAATCGTTGTAACGAACTGGTCAAAGTACATTTGCCCATATCCAGCTCGCTTTTTCTGAACACCCTCACTTTGATTGGCCGGCCTTTCAAAATTCAGCAAAACCGCATTAGATGCCTCCAGCACAGAGGTTGCCGACCGCAGTACAGCCAGCACACCTACATAACCTTCAGATAACTCCTTCCAAAGAAAGTCCAGCTGAACTTGCAAATCTCCAATAGATGCACCACGAGCTTTCACAAACTCCAATAGAGCTTTCTTCCGACTCCAATAAGTCCACTGTGCAAGACCGAATCCCGCCTTATCATAAATGAAATTTGTATAGGTGCCATTGTCTACAGCCGTGACATAGGCATTATCATTCATGCCGAGAACACTTTCATAGCTGTTCTGTAAGTTCTTAGGGTTTAGCCCGCTTTCAGCAAACAAGTTACCCATCAGGCCAGCAATACCGTATTCATTCAGCCCTTTCTCTTTGAAGTAGCTGTGAATCACCAGCTCATTCATATGGCACCTCCTCACAAGTCGGACAAATTCGTTTGCTTCTGTCCAACAATCTCTCCATCCTGAAAATACTTCCCGATTTCCTCTTCATCGTCAATATCCTTATAGATCTCTACCATCTCCAAGCTCTCCCAGCCAATAATCGTCTTGATTACAGAATCAGGCAGATTGGCCTTGGCAAGCGAGGTTGTAAAGAAGTGCCGCAGACTGTGCCAGTACACGGGGACTTCCAAAATAGCAGAGAAGGTTTCCGCCCAGCTGTTTAGTGTAGAAATCGGCAGTGGCTGTGTAGGCTCATCCTTGTCAGGGAATAACCATTCACTTTCAATTCCCAACTCCTGCCGTTTTGCCAGCCACCGATCCAGATACGGTTTGAACGGTTTAGAAAGCACATAGCAGGTTAGCATCTTCCCATTGACGCCACGCCCCTTTGTCCTAATTTTTTCAGGCGTTTTGTAAAGAGAGCCGTAGATGATATTCTCATCGTCAAAGTACGACACCTTAAACCGCACCAGTTCAGATTTACGCCGCCCAGAATACCGAGCCAGCGCAAAACAACAGGCTTTCTCATGCTGCCCACGTTCAGTAAGATAGTCCAGAAGCATATCAGCCTGCTCATCGGTTAGCACTGTTTTCTCTCTGGTCGGCTCATTGATTGGATTCTCGATCTTCCGAACGATTGACCGAAAATTGGGCAGTTCATCGTCCATGATCGCCTCAATGTAATTGCTGAGAGATGACAGTGTTGCTTTCAGCCGGCGCACACGCGCAGGTGAATTTTCGTTACTGCGCAATAGCCAGTTTTGATAAGCAACAATGTCCCGCTTTGAAATCTCAGGAAAATATTTGTTATCCGCATTTTGAAGCACCCACACAAAGAAAATGTGAAGGTCACTGGTATACGCCTTTACAGTAGACTCCGCTTTGCCAACCGACCTCAGATAGTCCAGGAAGTCATTCATCAACCGAATGTTCTTTGGATTGATCTGGGCGATCAACTCAGGCGAAGTGATCTTGTTTTGCTTAGTCTTTCGTCCCATATCCCTCACCTCCTATATGAAAAGAGCTGCACCCCAAAAGGCACAGCCCTCAAAAGAAATGGTTAGCGAATAGTAGTTTCATTCTGTAATTAGAATGTGTATCGCGGTCTTTCTCCGCCCTCTACCGCATATCGCATCCAGTCCAGCATGACAATCCCCACAGCTGAGGCCGCAATCCAGATAAAATAGAACGGCAAACAAATTTGACCCAGAATGTTCCCTGGCAAATGAGAGTAATCCCAAATCCCCAGCCCCAGCCAGATATTGAGGATAAGACCTGCCACGAACTCCGCAGCAGTAATCGCTGTAGCACAGATCACAGTCTGCGTCCACAACGGCATACTCCAAGGCAATTCTGCTCCAAACCGCTCCAGCGGAATAGCCAGGAAAATAGCAAGCGCAAACATCGTCCAAGAAATCGTCTCTGGCCTGCCCTGGAATGTCTTCCACGCGACTTCCATAAAGAAATACAGCCCGCCAGTCCACATCCACAGAAGCAGGGACAGCACCCATTTTCCTACCTGTTCTCTTTTCATAGTGCATCCTCCTCCCACGTTCCGGCAACACTGCGCAAGCGGTTCAATTCTTTCAGACGTTCCTCCTCCATCACTTCAGCGCCAAGTTGTTCCAATACGTAGGCTTGCGCTTTGATGATCTCAGCCTGACGGATGCAGATATCCGTCAATTCTAAAATCAGTTCAACTCCGCTCATACAGCCTCACCCAGCCGTGCAATAATAGCCTGCATTTGCGTCTGGGCAACTGCCAGCTTGCCCGCCAGTTCAGTGGCATAAGGATCGGGGAGAGTCATTCCGTACTGAATTGCGGTGATTTCTTCACTGGTTTCCAGTGAATTTACATATGCCTTGAGCGCATTATGATATGCAGTCTGCGATGTAATGTGGCTTTGGGCCGCGATGTAGATTTGTGCAATCTCCTGTGCGGAATAAACCGTGCAGGTGCCGTCATCGGCCTGGTAGGGGAACTCAGTCCCTCCCAACTCAACCACCCGGAACAGGTTGTTAATATTGCTTTGATCCTCCAGCGCCAGATTGAAGTGATCGGTTCGTTCACCAATCTGCACATCAATACCCGCCACAATGACAGCATTGCACACATTGGAGATTTCCAGAAGTTTCGCCGTCCGAATTGTATCAATCGCTGTATCGCTGCCCAGAATTTCAACAGCATCCTCAGTAGTAATCCAGCCCTTTTGAATAGCATTCAAAACACCTGTGCTGGTTAGTACATTATCATTGTACAGCTGCGCAATATAATTCTTGTCCATAACTTAACCCTCCAAAATGTTTACAATCAGCCCGTCAATCGCCCGCTTCTGCTCCACAGCCAGAATGCCCCCGTCAATCTTGGAGATTATAACAGTAGCAACTGCTCCAGGTAGTTCGTCTCTGCCAAGGATATGATAGGGCACGCTTTGAATAGCAATCCCCTGAGCATCTTCCTCGGTTGCGGGCACATAGCTGCCATTCTCGTGCATACGAATGAAAACAGGCTGATCCACATAAGCCATTACTGTGTTGCCTTTAATGACCTGATACATATAACCACTTCCTTTCAAATATTGATAAGCTCTTTGATGTGCCACAAATCCGCAATAGAGGCAGTATAGAAATCAGGACTCCAAAGCCAGAAATCCTCATGTTCTTTCCTACGATACTTCTTACAAACAGAGTCGTTGCCCACCTTATCCCATCTGGCTTGGTACTTCTTGTCTCTCTTTGCCAATGTAGAGATGATTTCAATGGTCAGCTTTCCTCGTTCCTCCCACTGGCCGTCATCGTTTTGGGCAAAGTAATCCAGCCCATTCTGACTGGTTGCAACACATATGGGTTTTCCATCAAGTGTCAAGATACCATCATGTGCCTCCAGATGTGTGCCGTAGGGAATATTAACTTCACCAGAAAGCCCTTTAATCCTGGCCCGTCTTTTTGCGACATAGTTCCTGTACTCCACAATAAATTCCTCCAAACATAGCAAAACGCCTGAGACATACGCCTCAGACGTTCATTGTTATTTAAGCTGTTTGCATGAGCGGTTTCTGTTGTTCCAACTTTCTATATTTTTCAAAGATTGCGTAATGCAATCTCCGCAATCGTAACAGCCTGCCGTGATCGTTATAGTTCCTGTAGTATGCCGTCTGGCACTCCATGAACTGGTCTATCTCAGCAAGCGTCCGTTTGCCTTGTAAATATTCACGATGGAACAACTTCAACTTACGGCGGGCGCTCTTCATCCCGCACCGATTACCGTTGACCTTGATTTTACCCGTTTCCAGCAGAGTGAACCTTGCTTTACAGAAACGGAATCCTTTCGGACTGGCAAGTGGAACAATTTTGCATTTGCGCCGATTAACCTGAATACCATATGACTCCATCATTCTTACGATCCCACGAGCAATATTTTTCAGTTCCTCAATGTCGGGAAGGATGATATAATAATCATCCATATAATGGCCGGCGCAGTGGATTCCCAACTGGCACTTGATATAGTTGTCAATGGCACTGGGCAACGCTACCATTTCCTGTTGGCTCGGCTCTACACCCAGCGGCATACCTCGCCCCGGCGCTGTAGCTGGGGCAGTGGTAACGATATAATCCGCAAAAGCCTGGACTTCAGGATTCAGCATCAATTTACTGTGTCGTTGATAAATCAACTGGCGATTAGCGTTAGGGAAGAATTTCTTCAAGTCCATAAGGAATACTGCGCCCTCACGCCCATATCGCCGATAGTGCCACGCAATCTGCTCTTTAAGCCGATGAAACTGCCAATGTAAGCCCTTGTTCTTCTGACTGGCTGCATTGTCAACTATCATACTTGGCTCATACAGTGGAATCAGGATTTTGTTGCTTTCCACCTTATGAATTTGCCGGTCTACAATATGAGGGGCGTCAATGGGGCGAACCTTCCCTCGCTCACAGAGCATGAAGTGAGAACAAGGCTGCGGTTTCCATTTCCCGCTAACCACCATCTGACGCCGCTTTGCCGTTCCAGAGAGCAAGTGCATTTCAAAGTTCTGGGTACTCTGCTTCCAACGAACACCCTTACAGCACTCTTTCCCATAAAAGAACATATCGTGGTAGTTATAGATTTCGTTAAGTGATCCTACCGCATCACTCCGCCTTTGTCTATTTGCCTGCCGTCGTGCCTGACGGCGCTGGTAACGCGCCTCTCGGCGCTCTTCACTTGTCATAATTTTATTCGCCCTCCGCATAGATGTCTTGTAGGTGCGTGTCTAATACTACGTTGACCATACACATGAAACGGGGTGAACGCAATCCCCCGCCATGCAAGCAGCGTCCGTGCATGGTCGTCAAAGGGCAGTTTTAGGCTTTCACCAGGGAAGTATTTCTCCTTTTGCAAAGGTCGTCCTTCGCCGAAGCTACTACCATTCGACCTCGCACATTGCAAAATCCGGGGCGCACACCCGCCGACCAGGAAGCATTGTTGTTGTTGATGTTGCCGTTGTTGTTCACATTACAGAAATTGTTGTTGTTGTTGTAATAGGGGGAACGCAACCACCACCACACAGCAGTGTGACTCATTTACAGAAATACACCCATAGACCGATTACTGCTTTTTAGTTTGTGCCAGTGCCTTAGTAACACCTCTGAGAAGTTCATCTTCCTTGTCGATCAGCAGCCCTAAACTTTCCGCCATACGATCAAGTTTCTCAACCGCATCCGCAGATTTCAACTGAACGCCTTTACTGTTCGTAAAGCATCCTTCTGGGTTCTGCATCATAAGAAGATAGCAATGCGTAAGCCGCACATCCAAGGCTTTCAAAGAAGCCCTTGCTTCCAGCAGGTGTGCCTTGCGCAATGTCTTTCTCTGGTCGTCTGAGGGGTAGATACTGTTTGCCATTTCAGCTTGATCCACCACTCCACCGGCCAGATGTGCGATATCCTCAGCAATCAATCTGGAATATCTTGCAGACAGCCTTGTAAGAAAATTTAGCGTTTCCACATAAAGTTGGTTTGCCGTATTGACAAACTCCGCCTTGCTTGTGGTACGCTTTGCTTTAAGTACCGACACTGTTTTTCTCCTCTTCTACTGCTTTTTTAGTATCTATCACCCCGCGCTCCTGCTCAACTTGTTCCAGGTGCTTGATTAAGACATACTCGATGTAGTTTGTCATGGATCGGTGCTCATTCGCCGCAAGCGTACCAATCTTATCAAACACGTCATCAGTCAGACGCAGGGTAAACACTCGTTTGGTTGTCGCCATATTTCCGTACCTCCATCCAACTGGTATAAGGTATATTATAGGGCGATATTTATGCTTTGTATGCAGTCTTTAACCTGTCAAGTGATAGCACTTTTTTGGAAAACTGCAAAAAACCCATTTTTCAAAAAAATCGCGTCGGCGCTTCGCGCCGACATTGTTTTCCGTACCGAAACTTTCTGCCTCTATCGGAGCACCCGCCCACTGACGTGGGCGGGATATAGACCCGATACACTGCGGTAGATTAGACAGAAAAGCCGGGGCGCACACCCGCCGACCAGGAAGCAGTGTTGATGTTGAGGTTGCCGTTGCTGCTCACATTACAGAAAGAGTAGTAGCTGGAGTAATAGGGGGAACGCAACCACCACCACACAGCAGTGCTGTTCGCACTGTGATTATAAGCTACCTTAGCGTTTCCACTCTTATAGTAGTCATACTGAAGCTGGTAGTTTTGCTCTGCTGAGTTTGCGTAATTTCTGGTTCCAAAAACCTCGAACTCAGACAAAAGGAACAGGTAATCCGTTGTCGCAGTCACATAGCTTGCTGTGTTAGAGCCGCCGCCAGTATTATCGGTATACTTCGTCACTGACTTCATAACTGCTCTCAAATCGGCAGGAAGCCCCGCCATCAGGCTGTTCGCCAAGGGGCTGGTCGGACTATTGCTGTTGCCCAACAGCGTCTTGCGCATTGCGCTGTTGTTCCATCCCCCGCTGTTGGTGCGGGAGGTATTCATGTGGAAATATCCAGCGGAAGTTTGCTCGTTGTTGTATTTGCTGTCGCAAAGTGCCACATCTTTCCCACTAATTTTTCCGATTTGGAAGTGGATACGATTTGTTCCCTCCTTGGCACTATTGTGATTAAAGCCCAAAATAAAAACATCAACGGAGAGGTTAGAGAAAGTATAATTCCCCGCCTTACCATTGAGCTTAATGGTTTTGGTATCACCAACATTCCAATAGCTTGCTGCAAGACCAGCATCAGACACTTGCTTGATTTGCTCCCATGTATAGGTGTTCAGCTTATTCCCTTTTGCGGGCATAAACTGAGCTGTCACTTCAACCGTTTTATTAGCAGGAGCAGTATAATTGCTTCCCGCTGCAACCTTGATGGTAATGGTTGCTGATCCGGTGGTCTGATTCACATGGTTAATAGTCACGATATCGCCGGATACGCTTACTGTAGCAACACTGGTATTGCTGGATGTAGCAGAAATCGCACCATCACCAGGACGAGTCACAGTTACAGTATCACTCAGCTTTGATGTGTTCAGGGTTACAGAACTCTTACTCAAAGTTAAGCTGCCAGCCGCCTTACCAATGCTCCACGATACAGTCTTAGCCGTTGTAGTACCGTCAGGCCACATATAGTCATCTTTCGGAGTAAAGGTGGCGTTGTAACTCGTGGCATTGGTGCCTGTGGTCACACCGCCCAGTGTAAGCTGTGCGGTGTTATAGTTACTCCAAGACGGGGACTGCGGTGTGTTCTCTTGGAATGTCAAACTACCACTTTGACTGGGGACATTCGCAATCGTCATCCTGTTCGCTACACCAGTCTTGCGATTAGCGGCATTAGTGTTGGCTTTGCCGTCTGTAGACATGGGGAATAGAGAGACATAGTAAGTCGTTCCATTCTTCAGCCCTGTCGCCACCAGCGGGGTACTTGAGTGGCCGTTGCGGGTTGTGCTGGTATGGGTATATGCGGCGTCAGGATCGGTGGGAGAGGCAGCATAGCTTCCCTCTTTCACGACCACAATCGTGGACGCCCAGGTCGCACGGGTAACACCGTCAGTAACAACAGTAGCGGCAGGATCAGTCCACTTGATAGACAACTTCCCATTGCCCGCCGCTGCCAAAGTAATTCCAGATACATCACCGACCGCCACAGGGTTGGGCGTCGCACTAAACTCATCGTCGGCGCTATCTGTATATGCACTTGAAGTGGTGTACGGGAAAAACTTGTAGAAATACTCCACACCATCTGTCAAACCGCTATCACAGAAATAGCTGTTCTGATAAGCGTTTCTGGTCTTGCTGTCTAAAACGACAGTACCGTCTCTGCGGCTCACCGGCGCACTACCCGCCTTGCGAACCAAAAGGGTTCCTCCCCAGCTTGCCAAAGGCGAACCGGCAACAACCAGATCGTCAGGATCTGTCCATTTAACATAGACCTTTCCCGCCGCTGTCAATGTCTGAATGCCCGAAACTGCGGCCAGAGCAAGACCGCCGCCGCTACCGCCGCTGCCAGACGGGAAATTTCCAATAATAGGCATAGTAACCTCCTTCTTTCTTTATCCCAAAAGAATGATGATGACTGGGATATCACAATAGGGCTTATCACCATTAGCAAAAATGGTTAGCGCACCATCAGTCTGGTCGCCAACCATCAGCTCTGCCATATAAACAGCATCAGTCTGTTCAAGTGTAAGATTTTGTCCAACACCAATAATGCCGTTTGTATCAGGTGTAAGCCCCTCGATTTCCAAAGTCTGTGAATACTTTGAACCTGTCCAAACCCAATCGGAAGATGTTAATGAAGCCTGGAATGACTGACTTTTGATTGCTTTTTCAGCCAAGACCTCATCAATCATCTCCATATTGGAATTGACCAGGCCGTTTAGTTTTTCCCGCCACTCTTTGAACTTGGCGGTATCATCTCCTTCGAGATAGAATCCATAGTTTTTTGTCGCGCTCATATTCCTTCCTCCTCTCGTTAATCGAGCAGGATAAGGGTAATCGGGATGTCGTATGTCGGTTTATCACCACCATACGCAACCGTAAAAGACCCATCGGCCTGGCCGCAGATATACAGCTCCGCACTTGCCACAGTCTCACGTTCCGCCGTTGAAATGTCTTGAGATAAACCGACTACACCATTTTGATTTGCAGTTAGCCCCTCAATCTCAACAATTTGACGATTGTTTTCCCATCCGGCAACGGTCAGTGTCGCATTGACTGAGCGACTAATTTCCCCAGAGATTCCGGGCAAATTTTCCACTTTATCGGACAAAGCGCCAATTTGTTGCGCCTGCTCTTCGATTGCATCAGCGGCGGTCTTAGCGACCCGACCGATCAAGGCGCTTTCCCGCAATCCAAACTGTTTCAAGTGCTCCAAATATGGAACCTTATTCACTGCCACAAGATTCACCTCCACCTATCCTAAATACAAAAGAGGAACGGCATATGCCGTTCCTCTTTATACAGCCATTATCTGAAATTAGGCGCTAACCTCCGGAGTATCAGGAACACCGAAGATTTCATCCAGCATTTCCTTGACCTCAGCATCAGTGGCGATCTCCACCACGGTCACATCGGCACCGTCAACGCTGATTGCACCAGCGGTAGTGCTTGCTTCAACCTTAGAAAAATCAGTAGCAGACTTGCCGCTGTCGGTCAAATTGCCATTAGCATCCAGGCCGGCAAAGTTGCCAGCGATAGCGCTACCGACCTTATCAGCCTTGCCAGTGATATCAACCACATCGGACTTAGGCACATACAGGCCATCGTCTTTCTTCACCAGGGCGTTGTTTGCCTCAGCGGAGATATTCACATCCACGCTGATCTCATAGCCGCTCACAGTCACGGTAGCAGTGCCATCACCAGCCTTGGCCTTATAGGTGTCCACCAGAGCGGCCATATTTAGGAAAGAGTAGGTAATCGCATCGCTCCCGCCCTTGACGGCCAAAACCATAACAGGCTTGCCCTCCAGATTAGGGTCGGTCGCCCCAGCATAAGTATCTGCATCAAAAGCAAACTCGCTCACAAACTGGGTCTTAGTCTGATCCAGGAACAGCTCAGTAGGGAAATCAAAGCTGAACGCAGGGGTGCCGCTCTTATCCTCGGTGGTGTACAGCTTGACGGTATTACCCGCCACCTCACCAGACTTAAACGACGTTGCAAGGCTGGCAATCTCTTCCTTAGTAGCAAAGTTTTCATTGATAGTGGTCGCCAAGGTCTTCAAATCCTGTAGTCTGGTCAGTTTCTTCACATCGTAACTCATTGTCTTTTCCTCCTTGTTTTGTCATAGGTTTGTATTTTCTATCAGTTGACGGTCAACGACCGAAAACTTCTTTCAACATTTCTGCCACCTCCGCATCGGTGACAACCTGGTTTTCGTCTATGGTGCCATCTCCACTTTGTTCACCAAAGACTTCTCCAAGCATTTCATTGACTTCCTCGTCCGTTGTTACATCAGAGGGTTTAACACCGTCCCCATTTAGATCAACAGGATCTGGAACCTTGTCGGGCGCTTTCTCAATCGTGAATGAAAGAACCTTTTTATCGTCGATATGGGGCACATATACTGCACCATCCGCACCGACGATTCTGCCAAGATTTTTTACTCGCCCATTATCCAGAGTAACGACTAACTCTCCACTGTCGTTAATTTCTAAGGAAGCAATGCCAACGCCATCTTTACCGCCAGAGCCGCCAGAGCCACTGCCTGCAATAAGCAAAGCGTCTCTTAAACTCAAATCTGCCATCGTCGCACCTCCTCCCTAAAACATATAGTAAATATTAACATTTACCGTTTCTAAAAATTCCAGCGATGTAATATCAATCTGGTTCATACCCAGCTCGAAAACGCCAGTAAACAACGGGATTTCCTTCCCGTTAATTTTTACTACTGTACCGGCAGGACAGGAGATACCGAACTTTTTCAGCACCATGTCCCCATATTTCAAAATGCTGTTCGGGTTATCCCTGATTTCGTTCTTTTTGAACGTCTCCAGCATATTGACGCCAGGTGTAACAGTTCCATTGAAGCTACCCAAATGCGCCTGAGACATATTTGACCTCCTTCCATCCATCAACTCATGTAAGCTCGACCCAATCAAGCTCGTTAAGTGTCATATCGTCAATATCTCTTAACTCCAAATCATCAATTTCTCTAAGAAGTCGATATCGCTTTAGCCCAAAGTTTGCATCAGCAACATCAAGTGCCATACCGCAATCAGAAAGGTATAGCACTTTCACCAGCGTTCCTGTTGCACTCTCCATGAGCTGGATAATTGCCTCTGCTCTTTCAAACTTCTGAGAATTTGTCCCTTTCACATTAGCACCAATAGCAAGACCGTTATACCATCTACCAAGTGAATGCCGTATTTCTGTGCCGACGACCATTGCCATAAGTTCAAATGCCGCACTCGCCTCAATCGTTAGTTGGTAACAAAGACTTTGAAGAGTCGCGCCCATTTCCAGTGCCGTATCTGTTTCAATGTAATTCCGCTGATTGACTTCACGAATATCGGAATCAAGAAAGAAACCGCTGTCGGCTCTAATCAAACTTGTCTTTTTAGTTCCTATCACATCTGCATTAAGCAGTAATGCCAAATTCACTTTACCGGCAGACAACGCCACCTGCGTATCAATGTCTCCAGCAGTTAGGATAAGTCCATTGTTGAACTCATTCATAACCAGTTCGATAGTCTCTACAGCTGGTGTATCAAAAACGATTGGATCGTTTTGAATGTACAGGTTGTTATGCACCTCAATTTCTGCCGAAGCACCAAATGTCATCTCGATGCTCAACCGCTCTTTGCACAATTTTATCATCTCATCAATATGTGCAGTAAGCAGTGATCCAGTTTGAACCGCCACAAATTTATAAAGCGAATAGCTTTCAAGCGCAGCATTCAAAATAAGGCGATCTGTCACAGAGATACCGTCACGATATGGAATGGAGTAGATAAGCAAATCACATTCGATAATGTGCTTTTTCAAAAAAATATCAAACTCCTTTGACATAGATCTACCCCACCTTTCTTTCTATCACGTCGGGTTTTGCACAGACAGGTTCAGATATCCAGCCTTAATGGTCATAATAGTAGCCGCCTCCACAGAGCGAGGAGTTGACAGTGCTCCATACTGAAGCAGATTTCCTCCATTCTGGGCGTCAAACACAACAAAATGTGTCACCGTACCCCAGCTTGCGGTACTTTCGTTAAAATCAATGTTTGCTTCGTTTGTAACAACACCAGAAGCAGGTTCACTCAGCATATCGAGCTTAACCCTCGCATAGCCAGCACTACCAACCGGCTCGGAAACATTCGTACCGTTGAGATTGGGTGCAGTAGTGCTTAGGCCAATCCAGTATTCTGTAGGAATGGCCGGAGTTTCCTTCGTCCGATAAATATTACCGGCAGCAAGATTCAGAAAATATGTCGTAGTCATTTTGCATCCTCCTTGTTCTTTAATTTGTGTAACGCTATCAGATCATCTACTATCGAATAAATGCTTGGTTAATATTTTTGATAATATGAATCAGCCCATGATTGGGAATTTCAACTTCACCAGAAATATCACGGATGGTAATTTGGTAGATATACTTACCCGCAGGCAGATTCACCGTCTCATCCGCCTCTAACGTAACACAAACCACATTGTTTACATCACCGTCTCTATTTGGATCTGGTCTAATCTCCATTTGCTTTGATAGGAGCGGCTTACCATTTTTATTTACAAAATTGATAATAGAAAAGTCCGCTACACAAGCGGACAAATCCTGTGGTTTCTTCGTTTTGAAAAAATAGCAATGAAAGATCAGATCCTGAGTCGATCCACCAACAAAATCAAATGCTGGTAGTGTATATGGGTTTGGAATGTGCATACCATCCCCTCCTTATTCTTCCGTTTTGCTTTGCTCCTCCTCCGATGCGTTCTCTGCCTCAATATCCTTTTGAAGCTCTTGCACTAAAAAACGCAGTTCCTTCAAAGTATCGCCCATCATAATAGCACCATCACCACAGACTTGAATCTGTGCCAAACAGTTATGAATATTTGCGATATGCTGTACGATTTCAATTTTTGTCATTTTCATTACCCTCCTTAGTCGTTAAGCCAGTAATTCATGCAGCTTGTCAAAGTAGTAAAATACCAGCCGTACACGGTATCACCACGAAAAACAGTGTCAATTCCTGTTGAATAATGTAGTCCTATATTGTATCGAAGCGAATTGAATTTTGTTGCGGTTAAAGTCCTACTTCCAGAACTCATCAATGTACCTGCATATGAAGCGAATCTGTTGTTCCAAGAAAGACCTTTGGCATCAAGGATTTCTTTAACCTTATTCACCATATCGTTCCATACAAGATATGAAAAACCGCTTACTTTGCCCTTATTTCTAACGGCAGAGTAAGCGGCGCTTGTTTGCGAAGCTGAGGCGTCTCCATTCGATCTTGACCAAGACCATGGCTCAACCTTTATCTCTGGACTATCCGTGGTAAAGTATCTTGTGCCAATCCATGTTGTATCGTCCAATTTGACATTGCAAGCATAGTCGGTGCTTGGCTTCAAACCACTAAACGACCTGGAAAGCGAAGACGAAGTAGCAGTATATGTTCGGTCTACATAGACTGTACTTCCAGGATCTATTCTTACATAAAACCGAACTTTTTGCCCACTTTTCAACCCAGACACTCGCATCGTAACAGTGGTGTCGGTGCAAGATACAGTAAATGAAGCCAATTAACTCACCTGCCTTATCCGAATGTTGCCTCTAATGAGAGTCCTTCAATATGGGCGTTTTGGAAATTCAAATACCCAGAAAAAGTAGTTCGTGGAAAAGCCCAGTAAGCATATGCACCATCTGGACTCCAGAACTCAACTTCCGGCCCGAAGCCAGTGTCAATGTAAGAAATTGAAAGCATCTTGTAGAGATAGTTCCCAAAATAACCATACATACTGTATCCGCCAGTCCATTTACTATACCCAGCGGCATTTTTAGGTTTAACAATAAACTCATCTGCGTAAATCGTTGGGCTGTAGATCTCAGTTCCATTGATAAATGTTCCGTTGTTGAACTCACCATTAGCAATTTTTCTTGCCAGTTTTTCAGCGTCAGAAGCATCTCTTGCGGCGGCTGCAGCATCCTCAGCGGCATCAGCAGCGGCATCATATGCGCCGTTAATTGTGTTTTGCAAGCTATAATTTAGATTGCTCCACTTAATTGCACCATTACTCAATGTCAGATTTCCAGTCATACTAACATTGCCAGCAGAATCCACCTTAAATTTCGGGTTAGATTTATTCGGAACATAAATAGCTGGGCCGATAATTTCTGCACCAGCAAGAGCTGTCAACGACCCACTGAGCTTTGCAGCGCTCAATGTTCCGCTGAAATCACCGTTCTTAGCGTGAAAATCACCGTTTTTCTTAACCCAAAACGGAGCGATAGAAGGATTGCTTGCGCCCGCCCACAAAGCGTATTCTGAGTAATAGCTTGTTCCTCCGTTGATAGCTACACGTGTATTGCCTGACCCAGAACAAAGGTAGCTGTCAGCAATCGTAAATCCGCCAATCGTACCGCTCTTGGCGATCAGTTTTCCACGGAAGTAGGCATTGCCAGTATTTACATCCAAATAGAAGTTCGCATTTGCCGGCATTCCCTCAGAGTCATAGGTAATACTGCCGGCCTTGTCCAGAAATTCAGGTGTCACAGTAGTACCATTTGTATTGAACAGGAGCTTTGTACCAGCCACAATACCATAATCGGGATCTACGATGATAAGTCCGTTGTTGCTCTGCAAAACAATCCGTGAATTATACAGCCATGCTCCGGTGCTATCCACTTGAAACATCATGGTGCCAGTCACGTTTCCATTTTCGTCAATCAACGGATTTTGAAGTACAAGGTTATTGCCGATAATCAGCTTACCAGCAATTAGTTCCGCGTTAACACCCCACTGCACTCCGGTTTCGGGAGACGCAAAGCGTCCAATCGCCAATTTTGCTGTTTTCCAGCCGTCATCTGTCATGGCAATCATATTGTCGATGATCCGCATCTGATATTTGGAATCACCACCAACATGAATGCCTGAACCGTTAAAGACAACCGTTTGGTTTTTCGCTGAAAGCACTGCGTCAACAGCACCTTTTTGCAAATCGTTCATAAAAATGTCGATCTCGGTTGCTTTGTCAGCAGTACGGTTATAGATATACTTGCTGGCGTCAAAACTTCGGCTTGAACGAGTGGAGTTTCTGATATCCTCTGTCCAACTCTCCGCCCCATTCCGCAAACGGTAGCGGTTAGAAAACACCAGCTTGAACTCATTGATTTTCTCAAAGTTCAGCTCAAAACCGATAATCTTTGGCTTAACCAATCCCTCACTGCCCAATTCTAAATAGACCGCCTTGCCAAGTTCCAGCCTATTTTTGAACGGTTCAAATTTCTCGTGGTAAAGGAAATTGGCGCTATCTACGCTAAACTCATACACAGGCCATGCGTAATCGGAAAGAACATCCGTACCAAAGTCGTATAGCTCCATTGCAACAGAATATTGTTGAAACTCACTCACATTTACTGTAAAATATGAATCAGCATTGCTTGTACTGAAGCTCAGTCTTGTTCCTTTATATTCTGTAATTCCTTGCTCCGTCCTCACAGAAATATCACTGGAAAACCGTGATAACCTGCCAGCGATGGTCAAAAGTCCACTGCTAAATTTCCGATTGTTGTAGTTCGTATTTCCCAGATAGGCCGTCAATACATAGCTGCTGTCACCCTTTACATCCAAAGTGCCCCGCACGATTTCAGCGGAGACACCAGCGTTTCCAACCGTAACAGTACCGCCGGCCAAAGTGTACATTGTTTTTGCAAACTGGCTCAGTTCCACTCGTGCGATATTTGAAGCATTTATGGACACAGTGCCGCTTACCTTAGAAATTGCACCTGCCGCAGAAGTGTCCACATCCGTAGCAACAAATGTTTCCTCCTCTACGGTGCTTTCAATAAAATACTGGTTGAGGATTTTCTGTTCCTCCTGTGTGAAGTATGATGAAAATTCCAATCGTCCAGTAAGCCGTTTGATATCATTCATGTAGCTGTCAATTTCAACTTGTAGAGAGTTGATTTTGGCCTGTTGTGTGTCGATCTCATTCTGTTTTGCGGCAATCTGAGAATTGATACGATCCAAGTTTGCCTGTTGTGTTTGCTGTCCTCTTGCAGTGGTTTCTAGGGAAAACGCCTGAATAGTTACACTTTGCTGTGCTACCAGACTCTCCATCTCACCGTTCAATTCTACAAGATCGGACTCGGCCATCAATTTCTGTGCTGTCAAAGAAGCCCGTGACGCAGCCAGCCCAGTATAATACTGCTGGTTCTCCGCAATTTCCAGCTGCCATCCCCGCACGCGGTCTGCCAATGTGGTATTGCTGTTCCCTACTTTGATGTCCAGATCCCCATTATAGAGAAAATAGCTCAAGTCCACAAGGTAGTCTGTCCCTGTGGGGTTTACATCCCGCACCGACAGACCATCCGAACCATAGAGATGTAGCTTTGTTACCATCTCCTCTGGGATTTCCTCAACACTAACTGCATCGACCAGATTGTTATAATTCAAATAGATGGGTAGGGTTTCCGGATTTTCGTTGGCATCATATACATTGATACTCTTATCGTACACATCAAACACAATGACACAGCGATACTTTTCCATGGCGTCTTCGTAACAAAAACCCAGAGCATCACTATCATACTGGTCAAATGTGCGGTAGCACCCAATCAGCCTTGGGGCCACATAGCCCACGTGCCATGTCCGATCCAATTCTAAAATACGACCCAAAATCGTATCTGCTGAATTGACTGGATTCCAGAAATTATAAGTACCTTCTTCTAAAAATAGGTTTTTCTTCTGGAAAAGATATTCCAAAGAATATCCTGTAACGGTCTTTATTTCTGACACGCCATTGCCCTCTTTACTGGGAGAAGTCAACACATAGATGCCAAACTCCTCTGTATAAACCACCTTGAAACTTGAAACAGCGGCATAAAGGGGGTTGAGCATTCCATTTACTTGATACGGGATTGTAAATGAAATCGTGCTCAACTCTGCATAGTTGATTGCAAAATTCAAATCATGTACATATGGAATTGGGCCAAGCTCTTTTCCGGCCAGAGTGCGAAGCCGAAGCATAGGCTGTTTTCTCTGTCCACTTTTAATTTTGGCATAGTTTAGATACATCTCTGACCTCCTCTCTTGTTATGCTCCAACATTATACAAATAGCGTCCGCTGATTGTAACAGTCCCGCTTCCATCGAAAATCAATTCATTATCTCCCGATGCTGCCTCAAAGAATTGAAAATTGAAAAAGCTGTACAAGTCATAGCCATCAGTTTTTTCCACCATGACTTCATTTTCATTGTCGATAAGAATTTGCAACCCGCCAGCTGGAAGACCTGACAAACGGAGTGTCTGCTTTGTAGTCTTGTTTGTGATTGCAAAATTTGTACAACCAGCCGCCAATTCAATTTTCAAATCTGGCTTCAAATTCTCTTTGATTGTGCTGTCATTATAGAAACGATATTCTGTTGTACCGTTAATTTGAATACGTTCCTCAAACGGATAACTGTATCCATACGGGCAATCACACAGTACCTGTGCCTCAAAAGCGATTGGTAGCCACCCCACGCTGATTGGTGTTAGCTTTTGAATCAGACACCGAAACTGAATATGCTCCATATCTGGCTGATCAATAGAAAGCCATTGATACTCCTGATATCCAGTCAGCCAATTTGAAACCTCTTGCAACTGGTAGCGATCCATGTACTGCTCACTTCCAAAAATAAGTGTAAAGCTCAAAGGCTGGTCGTGATACCGTACACCAAAATGCAGCGGAGTAATCCGATTCGCAATTCTTGTCTCTACGATGTTAGCCTGATTCCCAAAATCGTTGTTATTATGTTTGTTGCTACCGATATCAGCAACAAACATTCCATACAATGAAGCCGGAGTATCTGCAAAAGTAAACTCATAGGTTCTATACACCCGCCACACCTCCTCTCATCAAACCCACTTGACAGGCGGGCATACCAGACATGTCACCGTCTGGGCGGCTTCGTCAGCCTAAAATGGGTGGGAAGAAAATCTCCCCACCCTGACTAATTTAGATCCTGATTTTCAGAATCCGTGCAATTTGGTTGACCATATCACGAGTAACTTTGACATGACCGTTCACCGTTTCAGGACTTGCGTTGCCTTGAATAATGGTATCGCCAATATGAATTTCCACAGGCTGAGAACTATTGTTATACACATTGCTCACAGCACCAGCGCTGACCTTTGACAACTCGGGCAAAATAGGAGCATTAACATACCCAGGCATATCGCTAAATGCGGCGGACAGCTTACTCATTCGATTCACCATCTCAGTTACTGTATTCCACATCGCTTCTGTCAATACCGGTTCGCCTTTTTCCAATTTTGCCATAATCTCATTGTCTTTGACTGATCCATCCACGCCAGCAAAACCACCCGTATGGTAAATGTACTTCTTATATTTATCGAACAGAAGCTCTTTCGACCCATCCATATACCAGGTTCCATTGTCCCGATGAGTGTAGACACCGTACTGCGCCAGTTGTTCACCAAGCCGCAAGCTATAATCGCTTAGTTCTTTCTTGCGAGCGTCACTGGCCGTATGATGCTCCTGGCTATTTGCGTACATTTGCTTAATAATGGCATGAATCATTTCATCATTTGAAGACTGGTTGCCATAATTCGTATTTCCAACAACGGTGTTCGGCTCTTTACCTGTAGCACCCGCAGCATCCATATCAGCACCAATATTTTTGAGGGCAGACACATAGCTCCCATACCGTTGTGCCGCTGCCAGAGCGTTATCCCACGCAGTAGTTATCTCACTGTTCAGCACACTTCCATATTGCGTGTTCCAATCAATCAGTTCGGAATACAGTGTATCCCAGTGGTTCTGAATATAGTCGATCGCCATGTCATAAAGTTTTTGATAAGAGGAAATGCTATCTTCCAGAATTGCAATTTCTTTATCCTTTTCTTGATGATAGGCGTCTTCCATATCATCCAAAGCGTTTTTGGTAGCATCTAAAGCCTTATCTGCCTGTTCGTCTGCCAAGTCTTCCTGTAACCCAGCCATCTCCTCCAATAGCTTGGCCCGTTCCGCCTGCGCCTCTCGACTGTCATCCAAACTAAGCGCATCAATACGAGCTTGTAATTTAGCAATTTCTTTCAGCTTGTTAGCACGCTTTTTTTCGTAGTCGGCCTCATCCTTCGTAGCATCCAGCGACTCTTTTTTCTGGTCGATGATTTCAGAGTAAGCGTCTTTCATATCTTCCAGTGCGTCAATCTGATCGTTGATTCGTTGTTTCAACATATCCATAACGTACTTTAAGATATCGTCAAGCCCAGACTGCATCTTTTTCAGCTCGTCAGTCACGCCGCCAGCAGTTTGCCCAATGCTTTGTACAGCGCTGTCAGCCAATGCACGAATAGCATTGATGTTGTCCAGCGCTGCTTTATACTGATCTTGATCCAGCCCTGCCATAGCCAAACTTGCATACACGAAGCCCCATGTAGCGTCAGTCGCTTCCTCGGTAGCATACAGCAAATTGTTAAGGGTTTCGATATTCCCCTCCATTTTCGCGATACGCAAAGCCTCAATGTAAGACAAAGAACTCTCGATTGCAAGTTGCTGTGTCTTTGCCGCAATCACATCACGAATGCGCTCCTCATTGATGACCAGCTGGCCGTTTTCATCCATAAGATACGCCACATACTTCACACCTAATCCGATAATGTTCTGCAAAGTATCAACTGTAATGTATCCACTTTCCGCATACTCATCGGCGGCATCATGTAGGGTGTCGTAAACGTCTTGGATAGAATCAACCGCCTTAGATGCCTCTTCCACAATAGCGTCAAGCAAAGAAAGAATCTCTTCACGGGAATCTTTCATACTGTGCTGCAACTCCCACCAGTTAGCAGAAGCATCCCGATTTTCTTCGTTTAGATCGGTCAGCGAACCGATTAAATCTTCCGTTTCCTTGCGAAGAGCGTTTGTCGCCTCTTGCAAGGTATCGTATTCTCCCTTGCTGTCGGCTGTCAGATCATTGAGACGCTCCATATTCTCAATCCAGAGTTCATTGGTATCTGCATTGTACTTCACAACAAAGCCCAACTCACGGAGCGCTGCAACGCCAGCTGTGATTGTGCTATCCCTCTGGTTGTTTAGATTGTGTAGAGCATCTTGTTCACGCTCGTAAGCGCCAATCAACTGTCGTTCCAATAGGATCTTCTCTTTCAGATTATCAGACTCGTCGATTCTCGTCTCAATATTAGATCTGACTTCTTGAGCCTTGCGCAGACGCTCGATTGCTTCACGGTATGCGTCAATGTCAGCAATATACTCTTCAACTTCCTTAGAAGATCCACCACCTGAGCCTCCACCGCCACCAGAGCCTAATCCACCCTTAAAATCTTTCAAGGGGATATTTTTCAACGCACGAAGCGCGGCAATTTGTCCATCAATCTGAGCAATCGCATTCTGGTAGCTGGAGATATCAAGCTGAATCTGCGAAATAAAATCGTCCAGATTTGTTTGCTTGGCAGTATAGTTATAATCAGTACCTTGGAAACTCCCACTTGTTAGATTTAGAGAAATCCCACTACCGCCAACACCACCACCAGAGCCACCCTGAACACCGCTTGATCCAGCAACCTGACCACCAGCGACTCCAGCCATAGCCTTAGCAGCTTCTTGGCATTGTCTCGCAAAAGAAGCAACATCCAGCTTCGCCTGTGTCATGTTGTTGTAAACAGCCTGTGCTGCCGCATATGCGGCCTGATTAAAGTTACCGTTTACATCAGTGCAGACCTCCATAGCAACACGATCAAACTCTTCTGCGTTCTGGGCCATAGCTGCCGCCGCCAGCTTAAATGCAGTAGCTTCATCAATCCCTGCGTCAATCAGAGCTTGTGCTACAATATTGCCAGCGTTGATACGATACTCCGCCAGCTCTTTAGCAATCTGACCCTCTCCCTCACCTACATTTTGGGCGAGATCAAGTTGTGCCTGCGCTGCTTGAACCTTCGCTTCCAACACGGCCTTATCCGCTTCCAGCTTGGCAACCTCTGCATCAATCTGTGCGTCCAACTCGGCCTTTTTTCCTTGAATAAACGAGTTGACAACACCCTCGTTCAGAATAACCTGTCCATCAGCAGATACTTGAGCATTGTTGAGAATTTCAGGATAAACCTTAGCGAACTCCAAAGCCTTGTCCAATGACAGCGAGAACCCATTTGCAACCTCAGCCTGCAGTTCTGCAAGGGTTTGGAACGAATCGGAGACAGAATCAATGGTGCTTGCTACGTTGGAAAAGTTGTTTAGTGCCGCACTATAAGCATCCAGACTTCCCGTGATATTTCCATACAACGACTCATAAATTGCCAGCTTATTTTGGTTAGCAGCAATAGCGTCGGTATTCTCATTGATTTCATTTGTTGCCTTAGCAATCAAATTACTCCATAGACCGCCATCACTACCAAGCTGACGTTGCTCCTCATAATAAGCAATATTCTCACGTAAAGCCTCATTTTGCTCTTCCAACGAGTCGATTTCCTTTTGGATTTCGGCCATCTCATTCTGCATTTTAACATTGGCGTTTTCTTTCCATGCCTCAGTATTGAGCTTGACAACCCCATTTTCTTCATAGAGATAATCAAGATAATTGTCCTCAGCAGAAGCCAGCTTTTCAATAGTATCAGCAGACAACCCTCCGCCGTCTGCCATCTCTTTTTGAGCCGCCTCCAAAACATCATAAGCTGATTTCAGTTTTGAAAGCACCTCTGGCAACTTTTGAAGCTGTGCAATATAGCGACCCGTCTCCTCAGAGGCTCCAGCCAAATCCTCAGCATAGAAAGCCGCGAAATGCGACTGGCTTTTCAGAACAGAGTCAACAGCGTTCGCAATATCTTGACTTGAGCCAATAAATTCTCCGCTCTCCTCAGCCGCAGCTATCACGCTCTGCCGATAGTCGTTGAACTCATCTTCCGTAGACGGGATCTCATTTCCAATCAAGCCTTGCAACATATACTGTTCAGCCAAATTGTTGTTCAACGACGAAATACTGTCCTGATAACTCTTTACTGCGGATGAGCATTTGTTGTAGGCATCAAATAAGGCATTGTAGACTTCGTTATCCGAACCAGCAGTTTCAGACACAATATCCAGCATTTTACCCAACCGCTCATAGGCGTTAATGACTCCCTCAACAGTTGAAAGATCAAAATCATCCTCACTGGGCAACCACAATTCCATACCACGTGGAGCAAATGAGCCATCCGAAATGTATCCAGCGTCAACCAGAGCTTGCAACCCTTTCCGGTTAATATCCGCTTCATCTGCTCCCCATGTTGTAATTATGTGGTTCATTGATTTGTTGGCGGGGCCAGAGCCTTTCCCAGTTGATAAAAGCTCATCTTTTTGAGCGTTAAGACCACCACGCAAATCGCGCTCAGACGCTTGGAGAGATTCTATCGCGGCTGCTTTAATTGCGTCCGTAAGGTTCCCGTACTCTTCGGTCAACTCCTGGATTCGATCTTTTTCTATTCCGAGCTTGTCAATAAGCTCGTCTTGGGTAGAAAGCAAATCTTCCTTGACAGAATCATCTGTTTTAACAGCTTCGCTCAACTCCAAGTAGCGACCTGTCAAATCCACAATTTCATCGCTGAGTGTAGCCGCCGAGTTCGCAGCATCAATCGCCGCTTGACGAGCTTCCTCTTGCGCCTGCTTATAGCTCTGCCACGCCTGCACCAATGCCATAACCGCAGTTACCGCCAGCATAATCCACGTCATGGGATTAGTCGCCATAGCTGCAAGCGCTGCCTTGGCATTTGCGCCGACAACTTTCCATGAAAATGCTTGGGTTTCGTTTGCCGCAGCTTGTTCCAAAGATGCAATAATCGCCTGCTTTTGGGTAGCGGTCAATTTGTTGGAATTTAGAATTTCCACCATCATTGCGGCAGAAAGCTGTTCCGTTGTTCTCTTTTCAGTGGCCTTTGCCATATTTTTAGCAAGGGCTGAAGCGGTCGCTTTATCCGTAGACGCTTTTTCGGCAAGCTCCTGGATTGTATATCTTTGGGCAGAAACAATTAGAGCAGACATCGTTGTGATCTGTTTCTTCTGCTCCGCAGTTAGTCCAAGTGCGCTCATAGCAGCTGCCTGTTGAGACTTGTCCAGCCCTATCAGTTTCGTAGCATAGAATTGTACGCTTGCCGCACTACCATCCATAGCTACCCCAGATGCCTTAATTGCATTTACAGCAGGCAATACTGTAGTTTGTAAAGACCCCATCGTCGATCTGAACTTTGCAATCAGTGCAATGGTTGTGATAAGAGCACCAGATCCAAACAAACCAAGAGACTGTGTTAAACGGTCAATCACGTTAGAAACAAAAATCAGGCCGTCAACAACCAATTTCAAATCATCGGTCTGAAATAGATTTTGGGCAACGCCAACCCAGGTCTGTTGTAGAGTATTGAGCTTGTATTCCAAAGACTGGGTAATCTTATCCATTTCGCGTTCTGCACTACCAGCACTATTCTCCATTGTTTCGATAGCTTTTTGAGCCTGCTCAAAATTGGAAAGAATAGCCGAACCAATCTGGCCTTGCCGTTTGCCGAACAAAACTTCCAGCAGTTGTGCCCTGTTCTTATCTGTCAGCTCATCCCAAATTGTTGCGATATCTTGAAGAATGTCATATGTGGAACGGTAAGTATCGGGATCGCCAACTTCAAACAGTCTAACACCTTGGTTATTATTGCTGGCAACTTTGGTAAGATCCGCAATATCCCCTGTCAATTCAGCGACATCGTTTGAATACTCTTCAAGTTCTTCGTCATACCCACGAATACGCATAGACACAGTTTTCAGAGCATTACCGACACTGGAGGCATCTCTTGTAATCTCCACAGCGGCAGTAGCCAGAGCCACAGTTTCCTCAAAAGTATTATTCGCCGCTTTCATTGCTGAAGAGCTTCTGGTCATAACCTCTACGATATCCTTATTGGAAACAGCAAATTTATTGCCAATATCATTAACCTTAGAGATGATACCGTCCAAGGAATCGTTTACGTCGATTTCATCAAACGCTTTCAAGGCGCTGACCAGACCATCTGTTGCCTGAGTAATGTCCATACCAGGAGAAATTGCCGCAAAAATTGCAGAGTTTTTAGACAACTCTGCGGCCTCGGCCATAGTATAACCCAAACGTGCCCACTCAGCGGTTTGAGAGATGACCGCCTCTGTCGTTACTCCAAGTGCCTTTGCTGTATCGTTTGCAGTAGCGTAGAAATTGCGATACTCCGCCTCTGTTGCCACTGTAACCTTACGCAAATCCACCATAGCCGTATCCAGGTCGATAATCGTTGAAATCGCAGACCTCAGCAAACGAAAGGCTCTGAACAGTAGCGTTGTAGCTGAAACCCACTGCAATACCTTACCGACATTGTTCTTCAGAACATCGCCAAGGGATTGCATATTCTTCCCTGCCGCCTTAACCTCAGACTTAAACGCACTGAATTGTGCTGTCCACTTAGTCAAATCTGCCTGGCTGTTTACTCGTCTGAGATTTGCTTCCAACTGCTGGAACTGTGCGTTCAATCCAGGATCTTTTTTTAAGGCACTCCACGTTCTTCCAACGGTTGCCAAATCCGCTTTTGCCTTTTCCAGACTTTGAGTGAATCTAAAATCGTTGACCTCGCCACGTTGGACACGCATCAGCTCAGACATCTCTTTGCTGCACGCTCCAATTAGTTGTTGCAGCCGTTCATATGTCTGAACCTTTTCCCGATCGCCCATATTCGAGCTATATTGCGACGCCAGTTCCCGAAGCTGTCTCATATTCCGAGTAACAGACTCCGTGGGTTGCACCAGCTGATTATATTTAGTTTGCAAATCAGCGATAGTGCTCGGAATGCGCTGCATAGCGGCATCGTATTCTCTCGCCTTATCCGCAATTTCCATCTGGGTATATACCAGCTGAGAACCATTCAAAAGGCGGCTCTGTTCAAGAGCCGCCGCCTGTTGTGCGTATTGAACGATATCCACATAAGGAACCAGTTGTCCCTCCAAGGTAGTTCTCTGGTTCTGTAGGACTGCAAGCTGCCCCTGCAAAGCAACCAACTTATTCTGATCGGCTTTGGGGTCTAACTTCACCATTTGAGCTTGCACAGAGGTAATCTGTTTATCCAAACCAATCAACTGAGTGTATATAGCATTGACACCACGTAGCCGCTCTTGAAACACAGACACATCGTTATTCAGCTGGTCAAAGCTGTTAAGAAATGTCACAAGCTCATCTTTAGTGCCAACATTTTGCAAAGAGGTCTTCAGTCCGTCGATTTTCGTCTTAAATGTCTCGGTGAGCGTTCCCGCAGCCTCCAGCCGTTTTTCCAAAGCCTCCAAACCGGAAAGCTGGTCGCCCTTGATTGAACCGATGTCTTTTGTCCTCAGCTTGGTCGCTACATACTCCGCATTCTGATACTCTTTTACAAGTCGTTGCAGATTAGCAATCTGCGCCTCCAGGCTGGAACGCTGCACATTGTCCAAACGCCCCTCAGCAGAAATCATATTCTGAATTTGAGCATTAAGAGCAGTATAGGTATTATTCAGCGTTTCCAAATGTGAACTATCCTTGATCGGCTTTACAGAGGTGGAACCAGCATAAGCAGCCTGGACATCGGCCAAAATAGACAACTGCCGATTTAAGTATGAAACTCGTGATTCATTATCCTTTTGCGCCTGCTTTGCAATTTGCTCCTGGACATTCCGCTGGCGTTCAAGATTGGCTGTCACATTGGTCAAGTGGGTGTTGATTTCGCCCGTCTCAGTGTTGTAGGTCTGCAAATAAGTGACCGTGCGCTGCATCTGATCTGTGCCCTGAATAGTCAGGTTCAGCATTCGCTCCTCTTCACCGTTGACTGCTTGCCACCGCCCAGTAATCCGATCAATCTGAATGCCCATCTTATCCAGCTGGTCGGTCATGGCGCGAGAAATATCAGGACTGACCTTCAAGTTGTTTAGCTCTTGCCGGATTTTTGCAACAGAGCTTTGATCCAAATTCAACGTAACGCCGATACCTTGTGTTTTCGTTGCCTGAGCGATCTGCCGACTTACTTTTTGGGCTTCAGACTGAATGTTAGAGCTATCCAGAGAAACGCCAACCTTGATAGTGCTTTTCGAGTTGATCATCTTCGCAATATTAGGAAGCTGCGCTGAAATTCGTTGTGCGGAAGCCTGTTCGTCGGCCTCCAGTTCGCTCGTCAATACAATCTTCAGATCTTCGTCCATCTTTTCTCACCACCCTTTATTTCAAAAATCATTTCACTTTGACACCCTGCCTTTGTAATCCTGCTTTCAAAGCAGTGATGTGTGCTTTACTTGCTTTTAGGTGTTCAATCGTTTTTGCAGTAAAAGGACGCGGCCCCATATAGGCCGCGCCTTGTTTCGGAAAGTCGTATTGATAAAACTTGTACCCATGCCCGTACTCGATTAGTTCGGGAAGATTTTTCCCGGTCGTCACCTGTCCCTCGCTCATACAGCCGCCCGGATTCGGATCGGTTAAGTTGACTACCGCCATAACTCCACCACGGGATGTTCCTCCCTCAATTTCAATGTTATAAGGGTCAGCCATACCGCCATATTCTCCGCGTCTGCGATACATTCTGATATTGTCAATATTGGTTGACACTTTTTTTACAAGGATATCAATGCCTAAGCAGCATCCAGAGATTCATAGTA
>QXXE01000053.1 GCA_009911355.1 Clostridiaceae bacterium
CGGCAGGGCTCTGCCCTGCACCCGCACCTCCGCGGTGAGCGGCAGGGCTCTGCCCTGCACCCGCACCTCCGCGGTGAACGGCAGGGCTCTGCCCTGCACCCGCACCTCCGCGGTGAGCGGCAGGGCTCTGCCCTGCACCCGCGATTTTTTTGTAAAAAAATCGAGTAAAAACTTCATTCCGCCTGCGGGCGGGACGGAAGGAACAGCACCGCTATTCGATCCCCTGCCGGGCCCCTTCCGGCAGGTGCACAGCAGCGAAGCGCCCTGTGCCGCGCGCCAGCGCGCATCCAAACCGCCGCCTGCGGCGGCGGGAAAAAACCGCGACATGCGCGTGGTTTTTTCCTCCTTACACCCGGCAAGTGCGCCCCATCGGGGGCGCGCGCAGCCCGGGTGCGAACCGCCGTGCGCCCCGATGGGGCGCATCGGCGGATTCATTCTTCCTTATTCCCCCCATTCGCACAAAATCCGCAGATTTTGTGCGAGCCCGAAGGGCTTATATCACCGCGCTCTTACCAATGACAACCGGATAGTTCTCGTGCCCCATCATGGTGCGGCCCTCGCGGACGGTTACGCCGCGGTCTGCGATGATGTAGTCGAGCGACGCGCCCGAAAGGATACGGCCGTTCTCCATGATGATCGAGTTGCGGATTTCCGCATCCTTCTCAATAATCACGTCCCGGAACAGGATGCAGTTGCTGACCTTGCCCTCGATATGGCAGCCGTCCGCAACCAGGGAATCCTGCACGTCGGCCTTATCGCCATAATATGCCGGCGCTTCGTCATAAATGCGGGTGAAAATCGGGCGGGAACGCAGGAACAGTTCGTCACGGATATCTTTATCGAGGATGTCCATGCTCGCCTGATAGTAGTCCTTCGCATCGAAAATCTTGACCGTGTATTCGTTGAAGACATATGCCCCAACCTTGTCGTCGATCAGCGCACGGGTCAGCATTTCACGCTCAAAGTGCGTGCAGTTGTGCGCGACACAGTCGGCGATCAGATGGATCAGGTACGCGCGGCTCATGACGTAAACGCCCATCGACTCGTAACGGCACTTGCCGTCGTTGGTATCGCCAACACGGATGTCGACCACCTCGCGGCGGCGGGACAGCTCGCAGTAGGTTACAAACTGGTTGTCGTTCGGCCCGCGCTTGGTGACGACCATCGTCACATCGTTGCCGCTCTTGCGGTGCTGCTCAACCACATCGTCCAGCGGGACGTTTGCAATCACGTCGCCGTCAGCCAGCACAACATAGTCTGCACGGTTCTTCTGGAGATAGTCGATCGCGCCCGCGAGCGCGTCAATCTTTCCGCGGTATTCGCCCGTGACCAGCGGGGACGCCTTGCGCGAATAGGAATACGGCGGCAGCAGCGTAACGCCTGCGTTCTTGCGGGACATATCCCAGTCCTTCGCCGAACCGATATGGTCGATCAGCGACTGGTATTTGTCTTTCATCAGGATGCCCACCCGGTAGATGCCCGAGTTGACCATATTGGAAAGCATGAAGTCGATCACGCGGTAACGCCCGCCAAACTGTACCGCCGATACGGTCCGGTGGTCGGTGAGCTCGCGCAGGTCGTTGTCAGTATCAAATGCAAAAATCAAGCCTAATACGTTTTTCATCGTCGTAAATCCTCCTTATTCTGCGTCCGGCAGGTCCTCGCCCGCCATGCCCTTGGCCGCGAGCTTTGCGCCCTTGCCGACGCGCACGCCGGAGGCGACGACTGCCACGCCCCATGCGTCCGCTTCCACCTCGCTCGGCGCATCGCCTACGACCGCGCCCGAGCAGATATGCGCGCCTTCCGCTACGATCGCGTAACGGACCGTCGCGCCGGGCTCAACCACCGCGCCGGGCATCAGGATCGAATATTCGACCGTCGCGCCCTTGCCGACGACTACGTCGCTGAACAGGATCGATTCGGAAACATTGCCCCGGATCTCGCAGCCCTCAGAAATCTGCGAATGTGTGACCTTTGCTTCCTTGCTGGTAAAGTGCGGGGGCGCGCCGTTGTTGCGCCCGTAAATGCGCCAGGTGTCGTCGGACAGGTTCAGGCCGGATTTCGGGCTGAGCAGGTCCATGTTCGCTTCCCACAGCGATTCGATGGTGCCAACGTCCTTCCAATAGCCCTCAAAACGGTAGGAGATCAGCTTCTCGCCGTTGCCCAGCATCGCCGGGATGATGTCCTTGCCGAAGTCGTTCGAGGTCTCGGTCTTGGCCTCGTCCTCAATGAGATATTGGCGCAGCTTTTTCCAGGTGAAGATGTAGATGCCCATCGACGCAAGCGTGGATTTCGGGTGCTTGGGCTTCTCCTCAAACTCGTAGATGCTTCCGTCGGGGTTGCAGTTCATGATGCCGAAACGGGGCGCCTCGTCGATCGGGACGTCCAGCACCGCGATCGTCGCGTCGGCTTCGTTCTGCTTATGGTGCTGGAGCATCTTATTATAGTTCATCTTGTAAATATGGTCGCCCGACAGCACGAGTACATATTCCGGGTCATATTCGTCGATGAAGTTGATGTTCTGATAGATCGCGTTTGCGGTGCCCTTGTACCATTCCGAGCCCTTCGAGCGCTGGTAGGGCGGCAGGGTGTACACGCCGCCGCGCATACGGTCAAGGTCCCAGGTCTGGCCCGAGCCGATGTAGGAATTGAGCGCGTGCGGCTCATACTGGGTCAGCACGCCGACGGTATCGATGCCGGAGTTTACGCAGTTCGAGAGCGGGAAATCAATGATCTTGTACTTGCCGCCGAAGGGGACGGCAGGCTTGGCGACCTTTGTGGTCAGCACGTACAATCTGCTGCCCTGGCCGCCGGCCAGAAGCATTGCGACGCATTCTTTCTTCCGATACATGTTGAACTCTCCATTTCTTCCACTGTTATAGTGTTAAATAAACCTTGTATATAGTTACCCGCCCGGCGGCGGGGCAACCAACCGTTATTTCTTCTTGGCCTTAGCCGCCTTTTTCGCGCGCGGCTTCTTGACCGCTTCCGCTTCCTTCGCGGCTGCCGTGCGCACAGCCTCCATTTCAGCCTTTGTGCGGCGCTTCGCCTTCGGCTTGCCCTTCAGGTAGATCACCGACAGCGGCGCGATATCGAGCTCGATATACTGCTCGCGGCCGTGCAGCTCGCCCTCCTTCGTGGCAACCTTGCCGTTTTTCAAGCCCGAACCGCCGAATTCCTCCGCGTCCGAGGTAAAGACTTCTTCATATTTACCTGCATACGGCACGCCGACCCGATAGCCCTCATATTTGACCGGCGCAAAATTGACCACCGCAACCACATCGGTGCCGTCCTTCGCAACACGGCGGAAGGCGATGACGTTGTTCCGGTTGTCATCGTTCGACAGCCAGTCGAAGCCGTTCCAGTCCATGTCATTCTCCCACAGCTGCTTGGTGTCCAGGTAGAAATGGTTGAGCGCGCGGACGTAATCCTGCATCTGCTTATGCGCAGGATAGTCAAGCAGCATCCAGTCCAGCCCGCGCTGGTACGCCCATTCGGAGAATTGCGCGAACTCGCCGCCCATGAAGAGCATTTTCTTGCCCGGGTGGCCCATCATGTAGCCGTACAGCGTGCGCAGCGACGCAAATTTGTTTTCGTAGGGGTCGGGCATCTTGCCGATGAGCGACGCCTTGCCATGCACAACCTCGTCATGCGACAGCGGCAGGATAAAATTCTCGGAAAACGCATACATGAACGAGAACGTAATCTTATCGTGCATATCCTTGCGGAAGAACGGGTCCGCGCTGCAATAGCAGAGCATATCGTTCATCCAGCCCATATTCCACTTGAAATTGAAGCCCAGTCCGCCCACGTCGCCCGGCTTTGTGACCATCGGCCACGCGGTGGACTCCTCAGCGATCATCATCACGTCGGGATGGTCGGAGAGCACCTTGTGGTTGAGCAGCCGGAGGAAATCGACCGCTTCCAGGTTCTCGCGCCCGCCGTGGATGTTGGGCCGCCATTCATTCTGCCGGTTGTAATCAAGGTACAGCATCGACGCGACTGCATCGACGCGGAGCCCGTCAAAATGGAACTTCTCGATCCAGAACATGGCCGAGGAGAACAGCAGCGAGCGCACCGAGATCTTGCCATAGTCAAAGATACGGGTCCCCCATTCCTTATGTTCCATTTTCAGCGGGTCGGAATATTCGTAGAGGTATCCGCCGTCAAACTCACAGAGCCCGTGCCCATCCTTCGGGAAGTGGGCGGGGACCCAGTCCATAATCACGCCGATGCCCGCCTTGTGGCAGGTATCGATAAAATACATCAGGTCGTGCGGGGTGCCAAAGCGGGAGGTCGCGGAAAAATACCCGGTCACCTGATAGCCCCAGGAGCCGTCGAAGGGATGCTCGGTCAGCGGCATGACCTCGATGTGGGTGTATCCCATCTCCTTCACATAGGGGACCAGCTCATCCGCCATCTGGCGGTAGGAATAATAGGAGCCGTCCTCGTGCATTTTCCATGAGCCGAAGTGGATCTCATAAATATTGATGGGGTTCTCATACGGCAAATGCCTGCCGCGCCACTCCATCCAGCTGTCATCGCCCCATTCATAGCCGGAAAGGTCATACACCTTCGAGGCGTTCGCAGGGCGGGTCTCAGAATGGAAGGCATACGGGTCGCATTTGTCATAAAGCTGCCCATCCTGGGTCGCGATCGCATATTTATACGCATCATACTGCTTTGCGCCGGGGACGAATGCTGTCCACATCCCCCAGTCGTCGCGGTGCATCATATTGCTGACGCGGTCCCAATTGTTGAATTCGCCCATCACGCCGACCTCGACTGCATTGGGGGCAAAAACACGGAAAAAATAGCCGTCCTGCCCGTCGACGGTACACGGGTGCGAACCCATAAATTCCCAAGCGCGGCAATTCTGCCCGGAATGGAAAAGCTTCTCATGCTCTTCCAGCGGTAAAGTCATCACATTTTTTTCCACAGGTCTCACTCCTTGATTCTGCGCAAAAACGCACTCTTTTTACAATTCGCGGCTATTTTCGCGATATTTTGGTCAATATCGCAGAAATCCGCCGCCACTCCGCGCAGTTATACTAGATATAGTATACAACGGTTACGGCAAAATGTCCAGTAATTTTCATAAATTACCGGACATTTTTTTGAGATTCTTTAGTTAATATGTTAAACCCACCTAAACCGGGGAAATCTCGGGCTTTCGCCCGTCAAAACACCATCCGGCGGATCATATCCAGCGCGGTGGATGCGGCCTGATTGCGCACACGGTCGCGCCCATAGGTATTGACCGTGCGGCGGGTGGTGCATCTGCCGTCATAAAAGACACTGATATAGACCAGGCCAACCGGTTTTTCCTCACTGCCGCCGCCGGGGCCCGCGACGCCGGTAATCCCGACGCCAACATCCGCGCCGAGGGCGTGCGCAACGCCTTCCGCCATCTCCTCGGCGGTCTGCTGCGAGACCGCGCCGTGCGCTTCGAGGGTGCCCGCCTTCACGCCGAGCACACGCATTTTCACACTGTTGGAATAAGAACACACCCCGCCAAGATAGTAATCCGAGCAGCCCGCAACATCGGTAATGCGCTTGGAGAGCAGCCCGCCGGTGCAGCTTTCCGCGACCGCAAGGGTCAGCCCGCGCGCCCGCAGGCCGTCGCCGACCACCTGCTCAAGCGAATCGACGTCGATCCCATACACATCATCGCCGAGCATGCCCGCGACCTGCTCAACAACCGGCGCAAGCAGCGCTTCGGCAGCTTCATGGGTCCCGGCCTTCGCGGTGACGCGTGCAAAGCACTCGCTGACCTTCGCGTAGGGGGCGATCGTCGGGTTGTGCATGGACTCCATCAGGTCATGCAGGCGGTCTTCCATCGCCGACTCACCGAGCCCGAACACGCGCACATTGCGCGACACAATACAGCCGCCCGCCAGCGGGTACAGGTAAGGCATGGCGCACTGCTTGAACATCGGTTCGCATTCGCGCGGGGGGCCGGGCAGCATGAGGACGTGCTTGCCGCCTGCCTCGAAGCCGCAGCCCGGAGCCGTGCCCCAATCATTGACGAACACCGTGCACCCCTCCGGAAGCCATGCCTGCTTTTCGTTATTCGGGGTCATTTCGCGCCCAATACGGTCAAAAAACGCACAGATACGGTCAAGCGACGGCTGGTGCAGCTCCATTTTTTTGCCGAACACCCGCGCAAGGGTCTCTTTGGTCAGGTCGTCCAGCGTGGGCCCGAGCCCACCAGTCGTGATAATGATATCAGCGCGGTCGGCAGCTTCGCGGATGACGCGCTCAAGCCGCGCAGGGTTGTCTCCAACCACGGTCTGATAAAACACATCGATACCGAGCTCACTCAGCCCCTGCGAAATCACCTGCGCATCGGTGTTCACAATATCGCCAAGCAAAATCTCGGTGCCAACCGCGATCAATTCTGCATTCATAAGATCTCAAGCCTTCTTTCCATATCAGGGATGGAACCCAATCAGGGATGGAACCCATCCCCCCAATCTATTCTAAGCAACAGTATACTTTCGTTCCCCACAAAAGTCAACCAAACAAAACCAAAACTCTTCCACAATCAAACCATTACAAGCCCTTCGCAGCAAACCAACCCGCAGCCCCCATCCCCCGTCCCGCCCGCAGGCGACGAAAGGGATTCCAAAGGGGCCAGCCCCTTTGGCGCCGTCCGCGCAGGACCGGGTGCAGGGCAGAGCCCTGCCGAGCGCCGCGTGCAAAAAGCACCCCAAGCGTCAGCCGAGCACCACGCGCTCTACGCCCGCCAGCGCATCCTCGACCAGCGCGTCAACGTCCAGATGCTCCTCCGCTTCCAGCACCCGCGGCAGCTTGGGCCGGATGTTCGGATGCTTGGGCGTGAATACCGTGCAGCAGTCTTCATATGGGAGGATCGACGTTTCAAACGTCCCGATCTTCCGCGCAATGCGCACGATCTCCTCTTTGTCCATCCCGATCAGCGGCCGGAAAACCGGCAGATCGCACACCGCGCCCGTCACCGCCATCGCCGGCATCGTCTGGCTCGCAACCTGCCCCAAGCTCTCGCCCGTGATCAGCCCGCCGCACTCATACTCCGCCGCCAGCCGCTCAGCAAGGCGCATCATAAACCGGCGCATGATTACCGTGAACAATTCCTCACGGCAGTTGTCACGGATCGCTTCCTGTATCCTCGTGAACGGCACAACCAGCACCGGCATACGCCCTACATAACGGGTCAGGATCTCCCCCAGCTCAAGCACCTTTTCCTTCGCGCGCTCCGAGGTATACGGGTAGCTGAAAAAATGCACCCCGACCAGCTCCAGCCCGCGCTTTGACATCATATATCCCGCAACCGGCGAATCGATACCGCCCGAAAGCAGCAGCGCCGCCCGCCCGTTCGCACCGATCGGCATACCACCCGCGCCCGGTTCCGGCCCCGCATGCACAAACGCATACTGCTCCCGGATTTCCACATGCACGGTCAGCTCCGGATGGTGCATATCCGGCTTCATATTGCGGTGCCGGCCGGCTAGCTCGCCGCCGATCTGCTGCGACACACCGATAGATGTGAGCGGGAATTTCTTGTCCGCCCGCTTGGTCTCTACCTTAAAAGAACGCGCCGCCGCGATTTGCTCCGCAAGATAGCCCTCTGCCGCCGCCAGGATGCCTTCAAGCGTTTTTTCGCACACTGCCGCGCGGCAGATCGACGCGATCCCGAACACCCGCCGCACCTCTTCCACGACCGCGTCGGCGTCCACGCCGTCAGGGATTTCAACAAAAATAACCGACTGCCGCAGCGACACCGGGCAATCCGCGACCCGCCGCACGCGGCGGCGCAGGTTGCCTGCCAGCCGGTCCTCGAACGCTTTGCGGTTTAGCCCCTTGAGTACGATTTCCCCCAGCTTGCATAATAATACTTCCTGCATATATTTTACCCCCTTCTCAGCATTGCGGCAGCTTTTTCCAGCCCCGCAAGCAGCGCTTCCACGTCCTCCAATGTATTATAAGGCGCAAATGACACCCGAACCGCGCTGTCAATACGGCCCTTGTCCAGCCCCATCGCGCGCAGCACATGGCTTTCCCGCCCCTTCGAGCAGGCCGAGCCCGCCGAGACGTAAACCGCATCGCTTTCCAGCACACGCAGCACGACCTCGCTTTTGCAGCCCGGCAGGGAGAGGCTGACCACATGCGGCACGTCGCCCGCGCCGTTGACCAGCGCCCAGGGCAGGCGCGTTTGCAAGCCGTCCAGCAGCGCGGCCTTCAGCCCTTCGACCTTCTTCACATCCTCGGCGAACGTCGCGGCCCGCACCCGGCAGGCGGCCCCGAACGCCGCAATATTCGGCAGTGCTTCCGTGCCGGAGCGCAGCCCGTTTTCCTGCCCGCCGCCGCACAGCAGCGGCGCGAGATGCACGCCTTTGCGCAGGTACAGCGCCCCAATGCCTTTCGGCGCGCCGATCTTGTGCCCGCTGACGCTCATCAGGTCGCATTTCCATTTTTCGGGCGTGAGCGGCACACGGAACAGCCCCTGCACCGCGTCGACGTGGAACAGTGCTTCCGGGCAGCGCCGCTTGAGCGCCTGCCCGCACGCGCCGACCGGCAGGCATGCGCCGGTCTCGTTGTTGACCAGCATCATGCTTGCGAGGACGGTATCGGTGCGCAGCGCGGCGGAGAACGCTTCGGCGGAGACATGCCCTGTGCTGTCGGGCGGCAGATAGGTCACTTCGAAGCCCTCTTGTTCCAGACGCTTGCAGCACTGTAGCGTGGCGGCATGTTCCACTGCGGTTGTCACGATATGGCCTTTCCGGCGGCGGCGGGCGGCGCTGAAGAGTGCGAGGTTCGTGCTTTCGGTGCCGCAGGAGGTGAAGACCACTTCTGTAGGCTGCACGTGCAGGGCGGCGGCAATCTCCCTGCGGCTTTCTTTGAGGATGTGCGCTGCTTCGATGCCCATTTTGTGCTGGCTGGACGGGTTGCCGAATGCGGAGGTCATAACTTTGTATGCCTGTTCGGCGGCTTCGCGCAGCACGGGCGTTGTTGCGGAATTGTCAAGATAATGCATATTTCCTCCGTAGCCACGCTGATCGCCGCGCCTGTGCGGCGGGCACCGGGGCTCCGCCCCTGGACCCCGCGCCTGTGCGGCGGGCACCAAAGGGACTCGTCCCTTTGGAATCCCTTTCATCGCCTGCGGGCGGGACGGGAGCGCCCCAAACGCTGCTTTTTTCTTCGATCTGCGTCGCTATTCCCTGCTTTTCTGATACCGTTCTATTATACTTTGCAGGTGCGCAGATTGCAAGAGTTTTCCTTGACGGTTGTCTCTCATCTGTTTTTATGGTATACTTTGTTTCACTCAAAACCGGTTTTTGAAGGGAGTCTATTGCATGAAAACCCTGTTTTTGATCGGCGGTACTATGGGGATTGGCAAAACAACCGCGTGCCAATGCCTGAAAAAAGCGCTCCCGCATGCGGTTTTCCTGGATGGCGACTGGTGCTGGGACGCCGACCCTTTCCAGGTCACCGATGAAACAAAAGCGATGGCGGAAGGGAACATCTGCTATTTGCTGAACAGCTTCCTCCATTGCAGCGCTTATGAAAACGTCATCTTTTGTTGGGTCATGCACGAGCAGGCCATCCTTGACCGACTGCTTTCGCGGCTGGATACGTCGGGCTGCACAGTGAAAGCCGTTTCGCTGGTCTGCACGCCGGACGCGCTCGCAAAACGGCTGCAAAGGGATATCGTGGCGGGTTCCCGGGATGCGGGCATACTTGAGCGAAGCCTGCCGCGCCTTCCGGCGTACCAGTCCCTGCGCACCTTGAAGCTTGACGTATCCGCTCTCACGCCGGAGGAAACCGCCCGCAGGCTCGCCGCCCTGTAAAACACGGCCCGGCGCTGGGTGCCGGAAAGAAAAACGCATAAATTTTACATTTCCGCATTGAAATCCTCGGATTTTGGAAGTATAATAAAGAGGAAAAAACACAGGAGGTTTAAAACCCATGTCCGCAATTACCAGAAAAACCACCATCGGCGAGGTGCTCGCCCGTGATATGCAAACCGCAAAATATTTTATGGAGATCGGGATGCACTGCCTTGGCTGCCCGCATTCGCAGGGTGAAAGCATTGAGGAAGCCTGCATGGTACACGGCACCGACCCGGACGCGCTCGTCGCCAAGCTCAACGGGCATTTCGGTGAATAACCCGCCAAAATCCCGCCGCGCTCCTGCGGCGGGCATTTTTTCGACTGGGAGGCCCGCATGGAAAGTATGCACCTGACGCCCCGGCTGGCGCTGGCGGCGTCCTTCGTTCCCGAGGGCGCGCGCCTTGCCGACATCGGCACCGACCACGGCAAGCTGCCGGTCAGCCTGCTGCTGTCCGGGCGTGTGCGCGCGGCGGTCGGGTCTGACATCCGCCCAGGGCCGCTCGCACACGCCGCCCGCAATGCCCGCGAGCACGGGGTCACCCTGCCGCTGCGGCTCGCGCCGGGGCTGGACGGCGTCACCCCGGAGGAATGCGATACCATCACCATTGCAGGGATGGGCGGCGAAACCATCGCTGGCATCCTCCGCCAAGCGCCCTGGGCGCTCGACGGCAGGCACCTGCTGATCCTGCAAGCTATGACCATGCTGCCCATGCTCCGCTGCTGGCTGGCGGAAAACGGCTGCATGATCGAAGCTGAGCGCATCTGCCGCGAGGGCAGGAAATTTTACGTCGTAACGCTGGCACGCGGCGGCAGCAGCCCTTGGCAGCTGTCCCCGCTGGACAGTACCGCGCCTGCGTGGCTGTCCGCCGACCCGCTCGCAAGGGATTACTTTACGCACCTGCTGCGCCGGGAGGAAGCCATGCTGCATGGGCTGGAAAAAAGCCGCGCCCCGGAACCGGAAGCACTGGAAATACAGCGCAGGCTTGTAAATGGCCTTCGCGCACGAATGGAGGGGATAAAATGACCACAGTACAGGATATTTTGCACATTTTAGAGGAATTCGCGCCCTACCCGCTTGCCGAAAGCTGGGACAACGTCGGGCTGATGGCGGGCGACCGCCGCCAAGCCGTGACCCGGGTGCTGTGCGCGCTTGACGTGACCGAAGCAGTCATTGCGGAAGCGGCGGCGCTTGGCGCGGAGCTGGTCGTCGCCCATCACCCGTTGATCTTCACCTCGGTAAAGGCCGTGACCGAGGATGACGCGGCCGGGCGCACGCTGCGCCGCGCCATCCGGCAGGATATCGCGGTCATCTGTATGCACACCAACGCCGACTGCGCCGAAGGCGGGGTCAACGACGCGCTTGCCGCAGCGCTTGGGCTGACAGACGTTGTCCAAATGGGCGCAGGCGAGGGCGGCCTGCTGGGCCGCGTCGGCGACCTGGCGCACCCGATGCAGCCCGAAGAATTTGCCCGGTTCGTGAAAGGTTCCCTTTCGGCTGGCGGCGTGCGCTTCACTGACGGCGGGCGGGAAATCACCCGCGCAGCGGTCGGCGGCGGCGCTTGCGGTAAGCTGATGGACTTCGCGCTGAATCAGGGCGCACAGGCGTTCGTCATCGGGGACTGCTCGTATGACCTCATGCAGCGGGCGCAGTCGCTCGGCCTGACGCTGGTCGACGCGGGGCACTTCCCAACCGAGAACCCAATTGCCGCCGTTTTCGCGGCACGCATCGCCGCCGCCTGTCCGGAGGTTGAAACCCACGTCTCCGCAGTCCATAAGGACTGCATCCAATTCGTCTGACCGCCTGCCACCGGACACAGAATACCGCGAAAAGCCGGGACAAACGTCCCGGCTTTTGCTTTGTTCCTGCCTATCGAAATTTCCCTTCGCACTGACCCTTGCATGCATGTCCAATTATGCACCTTCGGACGGTTCCGCAATAATAAAGAGGATCGCACAACACGCCCAAGCCGTCACACCCGGATAGAAATTTCCCCCGACTGCAATTCCCGCCGCGTCCCATCCGCCATCGTGACCAGCAAATGCCCCTCGTCGCTGACCCCGTTGCAGTGCGCGGGCGTTTCCCTGCCGTTTTCGATCACCGTCACTGGCTGATCCAAACAGCACAGCAGTTCCCGGTAAGCGGCGGCAACCTCTCCCAGCTTACCTTCCTGAATCAAAAAATACTGTTCCTCCAACCGTCCAAGCACCGACGCTGTCAGCGCAGCGCGGCGCGGCGGGTTCCCGCAGAAATCGGCGAGCCCGCCGACAATCCCGGCAAGCTCGGGCGCGCCTTCGGGGTCAAACCGGAGGTTAATGCCAATCCCAACGATCACATAATCCAGCGCGCCGGTTTCCCCGACGATCGAAGCCTCGGTCAGGATGCCGCACAGCTTTTTGCCACCCATCAGCACATCATTAACCCATTTCACGCCCGGGCGGAAGCCGCAGGTATCCTCAATGGCGCGGCAGACCGCGACCGCCGCCGCAATGGTCAGGAAATGCAGATTTTTCAGCTCGATCGCAGGCCGCAGCAGTACAGTCAGGTACATGCCCCCGTCCGGGGAGGAAAACGACCGCCCGAGCCTGCCGCGTCCCGCGCTCTGGCGCAGCGCGAGAAGGGCGAAGCCCTCCGGCTTGCCCGCAGCGTATTCCCGCTTCATAACAGTGTTGGTCGAGCTGACCTCCGGCAGCACAAGCACCTCGCAGCCCAGCAGGCGCGTATGCAGCAGCGCCCGCACGCCGTCGGCGGTCAGGCTGTCATCCCCCTCGCGCAGCCGGTAACCGCCCCCTGGCACGCTGTCAATCAGCATCCCGTCCTCCCGCAGCGCCGCAACCGCCTTCCAGACCGCCGTGCGCGAAACGCCCAGCGCCGCGCTGAGCCCGCCGCCCGAAACGATCTCCCCACGCTGCTGCTCAAGCGCTCTCAAAACCCCATCCTTTACCGCCATATCCAAGCGTCCCTCCATTACCACTGGATGGAATATCCAGCAAAAATTTTTCTTTCTCCCATTGTACCCCACCCCGAAACATAGTACAATAGTTTCAGCCTGTTTTTTTACTGTGCAGTGAAAAACCCCCGTCCCGCCCGCAGGCGGCGAAAGGGATTCCAAAGGGACAAGTCCCTTTGGCGCTGCCCGCGCAGGGCCGGGAGTCCAGAGGGCAGCGCCCCCTGGCGCCCACCGCGCAGGTGCGAAACCCCAGCCCAAAAAGGAGTGAACATCATGAAAAACCGCACCGAAATCCTGCGCGCGCTGGCCCAGGACGAGGACGACCGCCTGCTGCTCGCGCGCCTGCTCGACCGGCTGGATGCGTCGGAAAACTACCCCACCGCCACCCGCTTCCTGAGCCCCCGCGAACGCACCCTCGCCGAAGACGCTGTGCGCCTCGCGGGAGCCGCGTCCCGGTGCGCCTTTTTCGGCGGCTGGGAGGACGCTGAGCGCACCGTCGCGCTCTTGTTCCCTGGCTGGATGGACGCGGCAGACGCAGCCGCAGCCGCGCCGATCGCCCTGCTCCGCGCCGAAAAATCGCCCGCCGACACGCTCTCCCACCGCGATTACCTCGGTTCCCTGATGGGGCTGCAAATCGAACGCGCAATGGTGGGCGATATCCTCGTGCATGACGCGGGCGCGGACCTCTTCGTGCTGCGCGAAGCCGCAGAGTTCCTGCTGCTCCACTTTGACCGCGTCGGGCGGCGGCGCATCACCCTGTCCGAAATACCGCTGTCAGAGCTGCGCCGCGCCGAAACTGCGGAAACCTCCGGCGAGGGCTCGGTCGCGTCGCTGCGGCTGGACAGCGTAGCCGCGCTGATCTTCGGCCTGCCCCGCGCGCAGGCACAGGAAGCGGTTGCCCACGGCTCAGTGTACCTCAACGGCCGGGTTTGCCTGAAGCCCGACCACGAAATCGCAGCGGGCGACCGCCTTACCCTGCGCGGAAAAGGCCGCGCGCGGGTTGAAGCGCTCGGCGGCATGAGCCGCAAGGGACGGCAGTTCCTCCGCTTCACGCGCAGCGCCCCATAACCCCCGCCTGCCTCCCGGAGTCCAACGGAGCATATCTTAAAAAGTTCCCCGGAAATTTTAAACTTATTTTGAAAAAGTTTTGAAGATTCCTTTAATTTTCAGATACAAATCGGAAACAATTCCACTGCCGCTTTCTGGCAGCACAGAAAATCTGCTATAATAGGAACGCAGCAGTTTTTTCCTGCACAGTTGACAAACATCCCCGCAAGGGGTATACTCAAGCGTATTAGTATAGATCATACAGTCATCGGAGGTTCGAGATATGAAAAGGTCTAAAAACAAGGAAAACCCCACCCCCGCACAGGACGCGGCAGCGGCCACGCAGGCGGCCCCGCCGTCGGAGCCCGCCGCACCCGAAGCGGTTTCCCCAGCCGCGCCCACCGCACCCGAACCGGCGCCTCCCGCAGAACCCGCCGCGCCGGAAGCGTCCGCGCCCGGCGCCGCCCCCCTCGTGCGAAACAAATACGCAGACAAGATGAACGCCAAGAAAAAGCTTCCCAAACAAGCGAAAATCGCCATTGCAGCCGCTGTGGCGGCGCTGCTGGGCGGCGGGGGCTGGTTCGCCGTGTCCCAGATGGACAACAGCGCGCCGGTTTCGCAGGACACCGCGTTTTCCGAGCTCGGCTTCCTTGAAACCTACGTAGAGGGCTACGGGCAGACCTCCGCCAAGCGCCGCGAGGATCTCGGCAAGGACATCAAGGGCACGGTATCCGAGGTGCTGGCCTCCCCGGGCGACACCGTAACGGAGGGCGACGTCCTGCTGGTCATCGACCCGTCCGACACCCGCAAGGAGCTTGACGAGGCAATGGACGAAGAGGAGGACGCGCGCAAGGGCATTGAATCGGCCCAGCGCAGCCTGCGCGCCGCACAGGAGTCCGTCGCCGCACTCAACGTAACCGCGCCCTTTGCGGGCAAGCTGATCCCCGACGACGAGGCCGGCGAGCCCCATATCAGCGTCGGCGACGAGCTTTCGTCCGGGCTCAAGCTGGGCGTGATGGTCGACGATACCGTCATGCGCGTGCCGCTGTACTACAGCAACGCTTACATAGACCGCATCACCGAAGGGATGCCCGCGACCGTATCGGTCGCCTATACGATGACCTCGGTCCCGGCAACGGTGGAGAAGGTCGAAAAGATCGAGCGCATCTCCCCCGACGGCACCAAGACCTTCCGGGTCACGCTGGTGTTTGACAATCCCGGCACGCTGACCAAAGACATGGACGCAATCGGGACCATCCTGGTCGACGGCGAATCGGTCGTGCCCGCCGACACCGGCAAGCTGGAATACAGCCGCGAAAAGGATATCGTACTCGAAAGCAGCGGCACCGTGACCGCGGTTTCCGGGCTGTCCTATTACCGGTTCTCGGCGGGGCAGAGCCTGCTCAGCATGTCCAACCCCGATGTGACCGACGCGTTGGAAAGCGCCCGCGCCGGGGTCGAGAGCCAGCAGAAAATGTACGAAAAGAAACAGGAGCGCGTCGCGGAACTGGAAGCGCTGATCGAAGGCGCGACGGTCAAAGCGCCAATCAGCGGCGTAGTGGTTGATATTTCGGTCTCGGAAGGGGAAAAGGTCGACGGGCAGCGCGCCATCTGCACAGTCGCCGACCTGTCGAGCATCGTGGTCAACGCGTCCATCGCCGAGATCGACATCGACAAGGTGCAGACCGGCCAGCCCGTGCAGCTTTCGATGGACGACGGCAGCATGTTCACCGGCACGGTGTCCAGCGTCTCCATGCAGGCGGAATCGAATGAAGGCAGCGGCGGCGGGGGCAACAGCGCGATCAACTTCCCGATCGTGATCACGGTCGACGAAAGCCCCGAAGCCACCCTGTCCCCCAACCGCTCGATCGAGTTCAAGATCACGACCGCATCCAGCATGGACTGCGTAATCGTGCCGTCGTCGGCGGTGGTCTACACGCAGGAGGGCGCGGCAGTCTACGCGAAGGAAGCGGAAGGCGTAACCCTAGAAAATGCGCAGCCCATCCCGGAAGGCAGCGAAGTGCCGGAAGGCTTCGTCCTCGTCCCGGTCGAGACCGGCATCAGCGACGACACGAACACGGAAATCCTCTCAGGCATCGGCGAGGGCGTAGAGGTCTTTCTCGCGGCCCCGAAGGACGCATGGGAGCAGTACGAGCAGGAAATGAACGGCGGCACAGCCGAAGTAGCGGTCGGCTAAAAAGGGGGCGTGCGCTGATGTTTTGGAAACGGAAAAGCGCCCCGCCGCCCGCGCCCGCGCCGGCAGGCGACAGCAGCCTGCTGGTGGACGTGCGGCGGCTGAGCAAAATCTACAACGAAGGCAAGGAAAACGAGGTCCGCGCACTGGACGATATCTCGCTTGCCGTGCCATGGGGGGAATTCCTGTGCATCCTCGGGCAGTCCGGCTCGGGCAAGTCGACGCTGATGAACATCCTCGGCTGCCTGGATATCCCGACCTATGGCACATATTACCTCGACGGGCAGGCGGTCAGCGAGCTGCCGCCCTCGACGCTGTCGGCCATCCGCAACCGCGAAATCGGCTTCATCTTCCAGGGGTTCAACCTGATCCCGGCGCTGACAGCGCTGGAAAACGTCGAGCTGCCGCTCATTTACCGCGGGATGCCCGCCGGGGAGCGGCGGAAGCTGGCGAAGGCGGCGCTGGAGGCGGTCGGGCTTGCCAAGCGCATCAACCACCGCCCCTCAGAGATGTCGGGCGGGCAGCAGCAGCGCGTCGCGATTGCGCGGGCGGTCGCTGCCAAGCCGCCGATCATCATGGCGGACGAACCGACGGGCAACCTGGACTCGGGATCGGGGCGCGAGATCATGGATCAGCTGACCGAGCTCAACCGGCAGGGTACCTCGATTATCCTGATCACGCATGACAACAAGCTGGCAGAGATGGCAAAGCGCATCGTCACGATCTCCGACGGGCATATCATCTCTGACCGGGCCGGGAAGGGGGTCCCCCAATGAACGCAACGCAGACCTTTTCGATGGCGGTCAAATCGGTGCTGTCGAACAAAATCCGCTCGCTGCTGACGATGCTGGGCATTATCATCGGCGTGGCGACGGTCATCATCCTTGTCGCGAGCGCGCAGGCCGAACAAAAATACAGCCGTTTACAGCTGGAAGCGCAGGGCGCGAACCGCATCGGCTTTTACTGCTACACGAACAACAGCCGCCTGTACGACGAGGTAATTGACTTTTGCGAAAGCCAGGTCGGCGAGACCCTCTCGGCATTGGGGAAATACGTGTGGGCGGGCAGCATGACGCTGAAATACCGCACAAAAACGATGGACATGAACAACGGCGGCAGCGCCTTTTTCATCGACCAGGGCTGGGCGGAAGCGAGCGCGCGGCATATTACGCTGGGCCGTGGGATCACGGAAGCAGACGTGCGCAACCAGTCGCGGGTATGCGTGATTGGCGACGCGGTACGCAAATACTTTTTCGGGGCGATGAGCCCGCTTGACCAGAAGATTAAAATCAACGGGCAAAGCTTCACGATTGTCGGCGTGTACCAGCCGCTGTACGGCGGCAAGCTGAGCACGGAAGACCAGCTGGTCACACTGCCGCTGACGCTCCAGCGGCGCGTATCGCAATATTATTGGGAGCAGGACCCGGAGCTTGTCTTATCGGGCACCGACCGGGACGGCTCGGAGAAGTTCTGCGAAGAGGTCAAGGCACGTTTCGAGCAGCGTTTCAACGACAGCAACGGCAATCTCTATGTAGAGTCGGTGAACCAGTACCAGGACCAGATGGAGCAGCAGGCGAACAAGGAATCCGCAAAGACGGCGGGCATTGCTGCAATTTCGCTGCTGGTCGGCGGCATTGGCATTATGAACATCATGCTGGTAACGGTGACTGAGCGCACCCGGGAAATCGGCATCCGCATGGCGATCGGGGCGCGCAAGCGGGATATTATCAGCCAGTTCCTGATTGAATCGGCGGTCATATCGTGCATGGGCGGGCTGATTGGCATCTTTTTCGGCTTTATCGGCTCGGCGATCTGGGGCAACATGATGTTTGGCAGTATGGTTGACCTGCCGTACATGCCCAAGGTGGACACGTTCCTGGTGATGCCAAGCTTTGGGCTTGTTCTGGGGGCATTCCTGTTTTCGGCGCTGCTGGGGATTATCTTCGGGCTGTACCCGGCGAACAAGGCGGCGTCCATGCAGCCGGTCGACGCATTGCGCACGCAATAAAGGATGCGTGCGGCAGGGGCGCTGCCCCTGCACCCCGCCCTGCCGGGAGCGTCCTGCGCGGACAGCGCCAGAGGGGCTAGCCCCTCTGGACTCCCTTTCTCGCCTGAGGGCGGGATTGGGGAACACCCACACTGCAGCAGCCATTTCCGTCCCGCCCGCAGGCGTGATAAAAGTTTTACTCGATTTTTTTCAAAAAATCGCGGGTGTCCAGAGGGCAGAGCCCTCGGCGCTCCCCGCAGGGAGCGGCTCCCCCGCGTCCTTTGGAGGTACAAAAACGCATGAAAAGACGCATCCTTTCCTCGCTCCTTGCGGCGGCCCTGCTCTCTACGAGCGCCGGCGCCGCCTTTTCGGATATTGAGGACAGCTACACCCAGCAGGCCGCAAGCGCCCTCGCCGGGATGGGCATCGTCAGCGGCACCGGCTTCGGCAAATATGAACCCAACCGCCTGCTCACCCGCGCCGAGTTTACCCGCCTCGCCGTCGGCGCAATGGGCGTGACCAACGTTGACAATTATCAGAGCTACACCATCTTCCCCGACGTGCCCGCAGGGCATTGGGCGTCCGGCTGGGTCAACGCCGCCGTCCGCCATCCCGATTTCGCCGAAAACCCCATCATCCGCGGGCTGGCCGACGGCACCTTCGGCCCCGGCAAAGCGACCACCCTCGGCGAAGGCTGCACCATGGCCCTGCGCATGCTCGGCTACGAGCAGAAGGATATCGGCCCCTTCTGGCCCAACGATTACGTCGCAAAGGCGCGCTCGCTCGGCCTGCTCACCAATTTGCAGGTCACCGACCCGAACGCCGCCCTCACCCGCGGCAGCGCCGCCGTACTCTTCCGCAACACCCTCACCGCCCAGAAAAAAGACGGCTCCCCCATGCTGTCCGCCTTCTCCGGCGGCACCCCGGTCGAGCACTCTGTGCTCGTCTCCACCGGCGGCACCGACTCCACCCTTACCGCCAGCCAGGCGACCTTCTACGAAAACGGCGAGCTCGTCACCCGGCAGGTCGTCGGCGAGATCGACCCCTCGGTCGTCGGTTCCCAGGGCGTTGTCATCTTCGACAAGTACCGCACCGACCATGTGCGCGGCTTCCTGCCTGACCAGAGCACCTCGCGCGATATCCTTGTGCGCCAGGTCGAGCCCGACGGCCTTGTCCCCGACGACGGCACCGGCTTTATCAAAATCCCCCGCCATACCCCCCTTGTCGTGCTGGGCGAGGTACACCCCTACGGCGAAAGCTGGTTCGACCTCAATGAAAACACCAGCGTAACCCTGCATTTTGACGCGAACGGCATCGTCCAGACCGTCTCCGCAAGCTCGCTGCACCTCAACTACCCCGTGCTGATTATGGGCATCAACGGCTCCGAAAAGAACATCCCGGCAGGCTGGAAGATTGAGAAAAACGGCAAGCAAATCCGCGCAGGCCAGCTGAAGCAGTACGACGTGATGGTTCTCAACAGCGCGAGCAAAACCGTCCTCGTCTCCGACAACCGCATCACCGGCCTGTACGACGATGCAACGCCCACCTTCCGCTACCCCGAGCAGATCACCATCCTCGGCGCAAAGCTTGCCATCCCAGAAACCTTCGCCACCACGTTTAAAGACATGGAGCCCGGCGACAGGATCACCGTCCTGTTTGACGCCTACGGGCGCGCCTGCGCCGCCGTTTCCGACCGCCGCGCATCTGCGAAGATGGAAGGCGTCGTAATCGCCTGCACTGACAGCAGCGTCAGCGTGCAGCTGTTCAACAACGTCACCATCACCGGCACGCCCGCCACACGGCTGGTCGAAAACGAGTTCGGCGAGATGGTCGAGGAAACCGGCCTGGCTCAGAACGCCGTTGGCCAGCAGGTGCGCGTCACCCAGAACGACGACGGCACGCTGAACATCACCCGCGTCAAATCCACGCAGAGCGCCAGCAAGGGCAACTGGGACATTGAGAACCGGATGCTCGGCGGGCTGAATGTCTCCGCGAAGGTCCAGGTCTACGAACGCGTCAGCGGCACGTCCACCCCGCTTTCGCCGATCTCGGTCTATGATATCCCATTCGATATCGTCCCCGCCGACCAGATCATTTCGACCAAGCAGGACTCGTCCGGCACCGTCATCTCGATCGTACTCAAGGACGTGACCGGCGACAGCTGGGTCTACGGCATGGTCAAGGACACGACCATCGTCACCGAGCGCCCGCCGTACATCGACGAGGAAACCGGGATCGAAATCACGCCGGAACCCGACTACGATTACCGTGTGACCATGACGACCCTGCTCGACGGCAAGAGCGAAACGCGCGAGTTCCTGCTGACCGGCTCGCTCGGCAGCAAGATCCGCCGCAACAATATCGTCGGCCTGCCCGCGTCGGCGCTGACCAACCAAACGCGCGTAAGCCTGTCCGTGCAGGTGCCCGACAAGATCGGGACGGTCTACCTGGAAGCGTTCGACGGCTATGCGGCGGTCCGCACGAAGGAAGGCTACTACCCGATCGCGGACGACGTCCCCGTCTATGTCAAAAAGACCGGCAAATGCATTACCCTCCGCCAAGCGAAAGCAAATTACTCCTCGTTCCAGCTTTACGCAGACAAACCCATTGACCAAGGCGGCAAAATCCGAATTATTGTCGTTTAACCCCTTAGGGCGCAGCTCCGGCTGCGCCCTTCACTTTCCCGGCGCACAGCAGCCCCGATTTCCCGATATTCCCAGCCCTTGCATTCCTGCGGAAATCTGATATAATAAAGAAAACAAACTTGATTTCGGCCCCTGCCCCCAAAAACAGCACCGCCCCCTTCATCCCGCCCGCGGGCGTGATAAAGTTTTTACTCGATTTTTTTCCAAAAAAATCGCGGGTGCAGGGCAGAGCCCTGCCGCTGCCCGCGCAGGGCCGTAAGGTCCCGGGATCAGAGGAGGCCGTCGCGCGTGCGCTATGGGAAGGATCAGGTGTGCTGCTTTACCGGCTACCGCCCCGAAAAAATACATCTGGACAGCGCCGGGCTCCTGCGGCTTCAGCAGGATACCCGCAGCGCCGTGCACCGCGCCGCCCAGGCCGGCTGCCGCGCCTTCCTCTGCGGTATGAGCCGCGGCTTTGACCTGCTCGCAGCACAGCAAGTGCTTGCGCTGCAAGACAGCCTCGGGCTGGAGCTTTGGGCAGCCGTCCCCTTCCCCGGCCAGGACGCGCGCTGGGAGCCCTATTGGCGGGAAGCCTTCCGCGACTGCCTGCTCGCCGCCGGCCAGGTGTTCTGCCTGTCCGAACGCTACGCCCCCGGCTGCTACCACGCGCGCAACCGCTTCCTGGTCGCCAGCGCGTCGCGCATGATCTGCTATTTCGACGGCCAGCCCGGCGGCACTGCCTACACCGTGCGCCTTGCACGCGCGCAGGGCCTGACCATCGACAACCTCGCCGACCAGCAGCTGTCCCTGCTGTAGCCGAGGCTTCCCCGCCCATTGCTTTGGGCGCACGCCGCAACACACGGCAGAAAGGAGCGGCTCCCTTGAACCAGCGCAGACGGGCTTCCTTCTTCATCAGGCAGCTGATGAAACGCTATTTCAACGACAATATCAACCAGTCAGCGGCGGAATTATCCTATTTCCTGCTGTTTTCGGTCTTCCCGCTGATCATTTTCCTCAATTCCCTGCTGTCGGCATTCCATGTGTCGATCTCCGGGCTTGCGCCCATCCTTGAGTTTATGCCGCGCACCCTGCAAACGCTGGTCTCGCAGTATTTCGCTTACGTCGCGTCGATCCCCGCCGCAAGCCCCATGATCATCGGCAGTACGCTCACGCTGTATTTTTTTTCGCGGGTCATCCGCTCCCTGATGCGCACGGTCAACCGCATTTTCCGCGTCGAGGTGCGCCGCGGCCCGGTGCGCGAGTTTGCGCTGTCGGTGCTGTTTGCAGTCGGCTTCCTTGTCTCGCTGGGCGGCTGCCTTTTTGTGGTAGTAATCGGCCGGACGCTGCTCTGGCGGCTGCCGCGCTGGCTCCCCTTCCTGACCGACGAGCGGATTGGCAGCTTCCTTGATACCGGCTACCCGCTCATGACCGCCTTCCTGTTCCTTTACCTGCTGCTGTTCCATCGGGTCGTACCCAACGTGCGGCTCAAATGGCGTGAAGCCGCCCCTGGGGCGCTCTTTTCGCTCAGCGCATGGCTGCTGGTATCGTTGGTGTTTTCGTTCTATGTCGACCATCTTGGCAATTACTCGGCGCTCTACGGCTCGCTTGGCGCAATTATCGTGCTGATGCTTTGGCTATATCTCACCAGCGTCGCCATCCTGCTTGGCGCGCTCGTCAACCATATCCTGCTCGTTATGCGCTATCTCAAGCGCACGGGCGCAATGGTTTCGCACGACCGCCCCTGACGGGCTTGCAAAAGTCTTGCCATCAAAAAGGAGAGGTGTCAACCATGAGGGATCTGGAAGGCTGCATAGCTGCGCTATGGGGCAAAAATGCGTCCGCAGGGTACGCAGCGCTTCAAGAACTGCTGGCGGAAAGCCGGGAGTCCGCTGCTGTTTACGCATATTTCAATCAATTCCTTGAGCAGCTCAGCAGTACAAATTCTTATTTCCGCACACGTGCGCTCGCGCTGATCGTCGCCAATGCAAAATGGGATACCGATTATCTGATTGATGGGAGCATCGGCCCGATCCTGGCCCATATCACCGACCCCAAGCCGGTCACGGCGCGGAAGTTCGTCCAGGATTTGCCCGCGCTTGCGGCTGCAAAGCCCGATTTGCGGGAGGACATCCTTCGGGCATTATCCCGCGCGGACACCCTGCGGTATCCGCTGAGCATGCGGCCGCTGGTCGAACAGGATATCCGGAATGCCGTGGAGGCGATTGAAGCACAGGGCAGGGCTATATAAATCCCTGTCCGCACGGATTTTCTCCGTGTTTCCCCAACCGGACCCGCAATTTCACCCAAATATAAAGGAGGACAAGAAAATGAAGGTTTTGGCAATCAACGGGAGCCCCCGCAAGGGCGGCAACATTGCGCAGTGCCTGGACGTCATGGCGAAGGAATTCGCGCGGGAGGGCATCGAGTTTGAGGTCGTACAGCCCGGCGCGAAGGTACATCCCTGCATGGCGTGCTATCACTGCCTGGACAACGGCACGCTGCGCTGCGTGCAGAAGGACGACGGCGTCAATGACGTTATTGCGAAGTGCATCGAGGCCGACGGCATCCTGCTCGCCTCCCCGGTCTACCACGGCGGCATTGCGGGCGGCATGAAGTGCGTACTTGACCGCCTGTTCCTCGCGGCAGGCTGCGGCGACAACCAGCTGCACCACAAGGTTGGCGCGGCGCTGTGCACCCTGCGCCGTTCGGGCGGCATGGAGACCTACCAGCAGCTGCTCGGCGTGATGGACGCGATGGAAATGGTGATTGTGACCTCGGACTACTGGGGCGCGGTACACGGCGCGGATCCCGGCGAGGTACAGAACGATACCGAAGGGCTCGAAGTCGTCGCCAAGCTTGCGCGCAACATGGCGTGGATGCTCAAGGTCATCAACGCGGCGAAGGGCACGATCGACCCGCCTGAGACCCACAAGCGCACCTTTACCAACTTTATCCGCTGACCGTCCGCTGGCTCGCCTGCGCGGCGGGCGGTCCTGCGCGGACAGCGCCAGGGGGACTCATCCCCCTGGCCCCCCATCCATCGCCTGCGGGCGGGACGGGGGACAGGCTGCTTGAAGGTTCTTTTGTGCGCGGGTATTTCCGTCTGCGAAACAACAAATGGAGGTTTTTATGGAGAAAGCGGTTTTTGTCATCAACGGCACCGGCGGTGTCGGGAAGGATACTGTTTGCGAAATGGCGGCAGCGCTCTGCCCCGTCCGCAGCGTTTCTTCTATCACCCCGATCGTTGAAATCGCCCGCTCCGCAGGCTGGGACGGCGTGAAAACCCCAGCCTCCCGCCGCCTGCTCTCCCGGCTGAAAGACGCTTTCACCGAGTATAACGACCTCCCCTTCCGTTACTGCATGCAGCAGGTAGAGGAATTCCTCGCGGGCAGCGAGCGGCTGATGTTCCTGCATGTCCGTGAGCCCCGGGAAATCGAGCGGCTCCGCCAAGCGGTCGGGCCGTGCTGCCACACCCTGCTGGTACGCCGCCCCGGCGTAAGCGGCCAGCTCCTCGGCAACCCCTCCGACGACGGCGTGGAGGGCTACCAATACGATGCCGTCATCGAAAACGACGGCGGGCTTGACGAGCTGCGGGAGAAGGTTGCAGATTTCGTTGCAGCGTTCCTCGCTTGAGCCCCCTGACAATTCCAGACATTCTGAAAAATACCCGCCGGTATCTGTGGCGGGTATTTTTGATATTTGCCGTGCTGGAACGGGGCGACGGCTGATAACGAAACCCTCCCCTCCCATTTGCGCGGTAAAATTTTAGTCGGCCTATTGACACATAAAATTATTCAGTGTATAATAAAAATTGACTAAGTCATAATTTGTTCACCAAACAAAAAAACGGAGGACAAATGATAAGGAATGAAACGCCAAAACGAAATCCTTCCGGTTGTGCTGCTGGACGCATTGATCGGCTTTGTGCTGGCTGCCCCCTTCCTGCTCACCCCTCCAAGCGCGGGCGCAAATGCGATATACCGGCCCGGAGTCCGGCTCCTGCAAGGCAGTATCATTGTGCTGATGTACATTTACTTCCGGCGCAAATACCCCAAACTGACACCGCTGCAACGAAAAATCCAGCATTACGCGCTGCTGGGGTTCGCGGCGTTTGTGGGGTTCTGTGTTTTCTGCATTTTGCTTTTCTGCATCTTTATGGAGATGCTGGGGACGCCCCTCGGATAACGGGCCGTTTCTGCGGCGGCGGATCCAGCGTGTTCCCCAACCCGATGAGATCCGGAGGTTCATAAATGAAAATCCGTGAAGATGTCCTGGCGGTGATCCTGCTGGATGTGATAAACTGTTTTATCCTGGCAGCGCCCAGCCAGCCCGCCGTATGTCATTGTAACCCCGGCGCGGACGGTTGTCATACCGCTGCTGCAATTCGGCGTAATCGCCCTCTCTGTCGTGCGCTTCCAGAAAAAATACCCGAAGCTGACAGAAGCCCAGAAAAAAACGCAGGCCCGCTCCGAGCTTGGCCTGTTTGCCCTCATATGGGTCGTTTATGTAGCTGTAATCTGGCTCTGCTGACGCGGCCTGCTCTTTTTCTTGACCCTTCCTGCAAAAGATGCTAAAATAAAGCAAGGAACAACCAGTCAGGAGGGAACCCCATGAAAATTGAAACCCAGGCGCTCCACGCGGGCTACACGCCGAAAAACGGCGAGCCGCGCGTTGTCCCGATCGTCCAATCGACGACCTACACCTTTGATTCGACCGCGCACATTGCAGCGCTGTTCGATATGCCGACGGAATGCATGTATTCCCGCTTTGCAAACCCGACCTGCGATGCGGTCGAAAAGAAGATCGCAGCGCTGGAAGGCGGCGCTGGCGCAATGCTGACCTCCAGCGGGCAGGCGGCTTCGCTGCTGTCCATTTTGAACCTGTGCAGCGCAGGCGACAGCTTCATCGCCGCGACCACCATCTATGGCGGAACGGTCAACCTGTTCTCGGTGACGCTGAAAAAGCTGGGCATCGAGTGCATCTGGGCCGACGCGTCGGCCCCGACGGAAGAGATCGAAAAGCTGTTCAAACCCAATACGAAAGCGGTCTTTGGCGAAACCCTTGCAAACCCGGCGCTGACCGTGTTTGACATTGAGAAGTTCGCGGGCATCGCCCACCGCAACGGCGTTCCACTCATCGTCGACAATACTTTTGCGACCCCCATCCTGTGCCGCCCCATCGAATGGGGCGCGGATATCGTCATCCATTCGACCACCAAGTATATGGACGGGCACGCGGTGCAGGGCGGCGGCGTGATCGTTGACAGCGGCAAATTCGACTGGGCGGCAAGCGGGAAGTTCCCCGACTTCACCAACCCTGACGAAAGCTATCACGGTGTAGTTTACACCCGTGAATTCGGCGAAATGGCATACATCATCAAGGCGCGGATGCAGCTGATGCGTGATTTCGGCTGCTACCCGGCGGCGCATTCGGCGTTCCTGCTCAATCTTGGGCTGGAAACGCTGCCCGTGCGGATGCCGCAATACTGCAAAAACGCGGAAACCGTTGCGCGCCACCTGCTGGAATCGGACAAGATCGACCGGATTATCTATCCGGCATTGGAGGGCGACCCCTGCCACGCGCTTGCGCAGAAATATCTGCCGATGGGCTGCTCGGGCGTACTGTCACTGAACATCAGCGCAGGGCGCGAGGCCGCGATGAAGTTTATGGACAGCCTGAAGCTGGCGTCTAACGAGGTGCATGTCGCCGATATCCGCACCTGCGTGCTGCACCCCGCGAGCGAGACCCACCGTCAGCTGACCGACGAACAGCTTGCAGCGGCAGGCATCGAGCCGGGGCTTGTGCGGCTTTCGGTCGGGCTTGAAAACGTCGAAGATATCATTTCCGATCTCGATCAGGCGCTTGCACAGCTGTAAAAAGCCCCGCCATCCCAGCCGTTTGGAACAGAACCAGAAAAGCCGGTCCGAAGAGGCCGGCTTTTCCTTTCCCGGCGGGAGAAAAAATTTTGAAATCGAAACCGAGTATACGCGAGCATAAAGGAGTATAAGCGAGTATAAAAGAGTTTGCAAAGGGATAACGTAAAATCGGGAAAATTTGTATTGACATTCCGGATTCTGTATGGTTTAATAAATAAGGCTCGTTTGAGCCCATAAATCGTGCAATGAAAAATTATAATACATGGAGGAATCATCATGTCCACGTTTATGGCAAAAGCAGAAACGCTTGAACGCAAGTGGTACGTGCTCGACGCCGCCGGCAAGCCCCTCGGCCGCACTGCGGCTGTCGCTGCAATGCTCCTGCGCGGCAAGCACAAGGCTGAGTTCACCCCCCACGTTGACTGCGGCGACTTCGTCATCATCGTCAATGCGGACAAGGCTGTCCTGACCGGCAAGAAGCTTGAGCAGAAGTATTACCGCCACCACTCCGGCTGGGTCGGCGGCCTGAAAGAAGTGCAGTACAAGACCATGATGGCTGATAAGCCGGAAACCGCGATGCACCTCGCCGTCAAGGGCATGCTGCCGAAGAATTCCATCGGTCGCCAGTCCGCAACCCGCCTGAAGGTCTACCGCGGCCCCGACCACAAGAACGCCGCGCAGAAGCCCGAAATCTGGGACAAGTAAGGAGGAATTTGACTTATGTACACCCCTAAGAAAGCATATTTCTACGGTACCGGCAGAAGGAAGTCCTCTGTCGCCAGAGTCCGTCTCTTCCCCGGCGGTACCGGTGAGATCAAGATCAATAACCGCACAATCGATAACTATTTCGGCCTTGATACCCTCAAGCTGATCGTCCGCCAGCCGCTCGAAGCGACCAACACGGCGGGCAAGTTTGATATCGAATGCACCGTAACCGGCGGCGGCTTCACCGGCCAGGCCGGCGCGATCCGTCACGGCATCGCCCGCGCGCTGCTCCAAGCGAACGCCGAGGAATACCGCCCCACCCTCAAGGCCGCTGGTTTCCTGACCCGCGACCCCAGAATGAAGGAGCGCAAAAAATACGGCCTCAAAGCGGCCCGTCGCGCTCCGCAGTTCAGCAAGCGATAATCGGCTGTTCAAACCGTATCAAAATTGCTCAAAAACCCCGGAAAATCAAATGTTTACGGTTAGAGGGAAGTAATTTCAGATTAGGCGGTATAGCCCCAATTACAAGGGCTGTACCGTCTTTTCGAGTTCCTATGCGCCTTGCTGTTTCGGTTGCGTGGCAGAAAGAAAATTGATTTCCCCTACAAAGTTGAAAACAATATCTACTTTCTGTACCCGTTTCCCGTTCACCTTTTCCGGCGCATGGACTATGATTTTCTTGATAAATTCATTGACGATTGTGGGGGTGAGTTCCTTTATCCCCACATACTTGCGGATAATCGCGGCGAAGCTGTCAAAATCGCTCTTGTTCTGTTCGTAGGTATCGACTTCCTGCTGGTCTGCCTTGACCTTTTCTTCCAGTTCCCGCTGTTCCGCTTCATACTCTGCGGACAGCTTCAAAAATCTGTCGTGGCTGATTGCGCCGCTTATGTCGTCCTCATAAATCCGCTTGAAAATACGGTCAAGTTCCGCTATCCGCTTCCTCGCCTGTTCAACTTCACGCTTCCTGCGTTTCATTTCCTTTTCCGTTTCAGCGGAGCGTTGCTGATACATCATTTCATGGAAAGCCATGATGTCATCAAAGAAAAGGGCGGTCACATCAAATATCCTGCTCCATACGATTTGCTTCAACACTTCTTCGCGGATAAAGTGAGCCGTACAGCTTCCAGTATTGCTCTTGTACTTTGCACAGCGGTAATGGTCTTGTGAGCTGTTAAAACTCTTACAGGTAACAAAGTGTAATTTACTCCCGCAGTCTGCACAGTATACCAAGCCGGAGAACAGGGCTTGCCGTTCTGCTTTTGTGGGGCGGCGTTTGTTCGCCCTAAGTTCCTGCACCCGTTCAAAAACAGCGTCCTCTACAATCGCTTCATGGGTATTATAGAAAATTGCCTGCTGTTCCTTTGTGGTTGGAATCCGCTTTTTCAGTTTGTGGGATTTGGAATAGCTTTTGAAGTTTACCGTATGCCCGCAGTAGTCCATGCGCTCCAAAATGCCGACAATGGTACTATCTCTCCAGTCATAAGGGCTGTCGGGGAGTGCTTTCCCCTTTTTCTTTGCGTAATACGCTTTTGCTATCAGCACATTATCCGCTTTGAGGATTTTTGCTATCTGCGCAGGTCCTTTCCCACCGATACATAAATCAAAAATGCGTTTCACCACAGCGGCGGCTTCCTCGTCTACAATCCATTGCTTTTTGTCCGTAGGGCTTACTATGTAGCCATAGGGCGGCTTTGTCAGGTGTTCCCCCGCCTGTCCTTGCGCCCGTTTGATTGCCCGTACCTTTTTGCTTGTATCTTTGGCATAAAAATCGTTGAACACAGGTTATTGGGGAAAGGGAAAGCAAACAGGCAAAAATCCAGTATTCATGCGGGTTTGCGGCGAGAT
>QXXE01000054.1 GCA_009911355.1 Clostridiaceae bacterium
GGGAGGTTTTATGTTCTGCCTGCCGCCCCCGTTCCCGCCCGTTGCAACCCGCTCTGTGTTCGCAGGAAAGGGGCGTACGCTGCAATTTGCCCGCCGATCACCCGGCGGGCTCTGTTTTGCGCTGCCTGCGCTGTTACGCCCGGCGCGCTGAAAAAAGCGCGCCGGGGCGCAGCACCATTTACATTCAGCCTGCCCCTTCGCAGCGCTTCGCTGTTCGCGCGTCCCTGTTCGCCCGGCTATCACCCGCCGGGCTGGGCTTCGCCGCCATAAATCGGAAAGCCGCCTGCTGGCGGCAATCAAAACCCCGCCCACCCACCCCAAAGGGTGGATGGGCGGGGCATTTCTGTTTGTGAGAATCTTGGAGATCGGGGAGGCTCACTCAGAAACAATGGTAGTAAAAGTTAATGTTTCGCTCTGACGCGGCGCAACACAGCGCACGCCAACTTTTTTCTCGAGCTCCTGTCCTAAGAAACTGCAATCGGGCAGCGTGCTCCACGGCTCGATGCACACATAAGGTACATCAAAAGGTTTATATGCGCTCCAAATACCGACATAATCGAAATCGTCAAACGCAACGGTTATCTTTTTGGAATGCTTTTGACTGCAAATTGTAAGCCGCCTGATCTTCGGAGATTCCATCATAATCGCATCGGTTCGGAAAGTTTCCCGGTCAATCCAAAGCCGTCCGTCGTCCAGTAGGACGGTATCGCTTTCACCGGTCAGCAGGATATTTTCGTCCAGCCGTAGGGGATGCATTTCGTTGGTGCCTTCGAACTGTACGTAGCTGTCCTGGATAGTTTCGCCTTCGGACAGGCAGATATTGTACCCGTCATGCCCGCCGACCTCATAATAAAGCGGGATATCGTTCGGGTTTTGCATAATATGCTCCTTTTTCAGCTGGTTGCCGTCCAAGGTATACCGTATGGTCAGAGAGAAGTCGTAGGGGTACATGCGCTTGGTAATATCATTCTGCACCAGCGTAAGCTCCACACAGGACGGGCTGCACTGCTTTGAGATGGAAAATTCCAAATCGCGCCCAAACCCATGCTGTGTAATGCTGTACGCCTGCCCGTTCAACGTGTATTGTTTCCCTTTCAGCCGTCCGATGACAGGGAACAACAGTGGCGCATGGCGCGCCCAGATGTTCGGGTCCCCTTGCCATACATATTCCGTGCCGTCTGATTTCCCAATCAGCGAGCTGAGCTCGGCACCTTTTTCATCAATTGCAGCCCGGAACCGGTCATTTTCCAGATATACCATAGCCAATTCTCCTTTTGAATAAAATCTCTGATTTAAGCATACCTTTTTTCGTCAGGAATGTCAACGAAAAAGCGGAAAAAGAACACAAAACGCTCTTTTCAACTTTTTTTTGCTGTGCTATACTAAAGATGATATAAAAATTTCTGTTGGAGGTTAGAAAATGTCAGAAAAAATCAGGATTGGGATAGTGGGCTACGGGAACGTGGCACGGGGGGTAGAATGTGCGGTCGCGCAGAACCCTGACATGGAGCTTCGCGCGGTAGTGACGCGCCGTGACCCGTCTTCGGTGAAGGTTCGCACGCCTGATGTGCGTGTTGTCGCAGCGGCTGACGCGGCGTCCCTGATAGGTGAGATCGATGTGATGGTTTTGTGCGGCGGCTCGGCAACCGATCTGCCGGAGATGGGGCCGCAGTATGCGGCGATGTTTAATACGATTGATTCCTTTGATACGCACGCACGGATTCCGGAATATTTTGAAGCAGTTGATAAGTCTGCTGTTGCAAATGGGCATACGAGTATTATTTCGGTTGGTTGGGACCCGGGCACTTTCTCGCTGAACCGGCTGTACGCAGAGTCGATCCTGCCAGATGGGGCGCACGATACGTTCTGGGGCAAAGGGGTAAGCCAGGGGCATTCAGATGCCATTCGCCGCATTGAAGGGGTAAAGAACGCCATTCAATACACGGTTCCGGTAGAAAATGCGGTGCAGGCAGTGCGCAGTGGCAGCCGTCCTAAACTTACGGTACGGGAAAAGCATACCCGCGAATGCTTTGTCGTTGCGGAAGAAGGGGCCGACCTGGCGAAGATTGAGCGTACAATTAAAGAAATGCCAAACTACTTTAGTGATTATGATACGGTTGTTCATTTTATCAGTGAGGAGGAGCTGCGCAAAAATCACAGCAAAATGCCGCATGGTGGTTTTGTGATTCGCAGCGGCTGCACTGGTGAGGGCAATCATCACGTGATTGAATATGGGCTGAAGCTGGATTCCAATCCCGAATTTACCGCTTCAGTGCTGGTCTGCTACGCGCGTGCGGCGTACCGGCTCAACCAAAAGGGCGACTGCGGCGCAAAAACTGTTTTTGATGTTGCGCCTGCTCTGCTGTCCCCAAAAGACGCAGCCCAGCTTCGCAGGGAGCTTTTGTAAAACTGCGTGGAAAGATAAGCTGCATTTGCGGGGAAGTGAAAGCCTCATGAGGAAGCCTGGAAAGTTATATGAGTGGGTTATGAAACTCACTTCTGCATAGCGGAAGAACGCATAAAGATAAGATCATAATTGAAGATGCAGCGAAATAAGGCAGCGCTGGGAAAAGTTCCGGCGTGTGCTGCGGTTAAATACGGTAAAAGGGGCGGCAGACGAAGCTGCCCCTTTTTATTACCAGAAAGGGGGACAAGGGGACGCGGCGGGCCATCCTTCTGGGACGCTGTTTTCCAGTCCCGAAATAAGCGCTTGACAATATCGAGATTCGATGTTATAATATCGACAGTAGATATCGTGAGACGATATAAGGGGGGGAAACAGCAGTATGGCGAAAAAGCCGTTGGAAATCCTGACTGAAAGCATGTTTTATGTGCTTTTGTCATTGCTGGGCGGCGCGAAATGCGGGACGGAGATCGCCGCTTTCGTATCCGCCAGGACCGAGCAGCGGGTGCTGCTGGGGCCGGGGACGCTGTACACGATCCTGGCGAAATTTGAAGAGGAAAAACTGATTTGCGAGACGCAGGTTGAGGGGCGCAGGCGCATCTATCAAATCACCGAAAAAGGGTATGGGTTATACTGCGCTGAGCTGGAACGCCTGCGGGCGTGTGTCCGGGACGCAGAGGACGAGGAAGGGAGGATGCAGGCATGAAAGGGAAAAAGGTCAGGCGGCTGCTGCCATGCGATATTTTTGCGGTCGGGGCGCTCGAGCACTGGCTGGGCGACATGTCACAGGAAGGGCTGCGGCTGGAATCGCTGGGCGAGACCTGGGCGGTATTCCGCAAGGCGGAGCAGAGGCGCTGCCGCTACCGCATGTACCCCAACGGCTATCCCGAGCAAAAGCAGCAGGAACTTTTCCAGGAGCTTGGCTGGGAATATGTTACGATGCTGAGATCGGATTTTTCGATATTCTGCTGCGAAGACCCTGCCGCGCCCGAGCTGTGCACCGACCCGGTTGTAGACGCGGAAACCTACCGCAGCCTGTACAAAAAACTGCGGTTTCGGCTGTTGTGGCTGCTGGTATACCCGTTTTTGTATTGTGGGTTCTTCATGCTGATGAATGGCACGCTGTACGAAGACATTTGGCGCGGGCAAATGACGCTTGTGCATGCGTTCGCAGGCGGGCTTGAGGTATTGCTTGCGCTGCTGCTGATGCTGGGACTGATGATTACCAAGGCGGTATATGCGTTCCGAAACATCCATGCGGTACGGCAGCGGCTGGCGAAGGGGCAACCCATCGACCACGCGGCGCCCTATCCGGCAAAGCGCCGCAGGCTGCCGCTGAGCCTGATGGAAGGGCCTGCAATCGCGCTGTTGGCAGCGACGCTGTGCTGGATGAACGGCGCGAAAGAAACGCCTGTTTTAAGGGTGCCCGATCCTGTGCCCGCCCCGCTGCTGGCAAACGTTGAGGGGGAGGGCTTCTCCTACGGCGACCGTGCATGGCGGGAAAGCTATGTGCAGACAATGGCAACGATACTCGCGGAGAGCTTTTGCGAATCGCGGCAGACTGGCGGGGAAACGGCGGGGTTGCTGTGGATGGACAGCACCTATATCCGTGTCCGTGCGCAGGGGATGGCAGAGCCGGTATTTCGCTCGCTCAGGGACGTCATGGTGCGGGACAGCACAAGCACCTCGATTTTCGGCGCTGCCGAGCCGGTGCAGCCGGGGCCGGGGGAAACCCGCTTCGAGGAAATTGCGTTGTTTGAACGCAGGCGCGAATTTGACACCGGCGAGCCCAGTGCAAGGGAATGGCTGGTGATTGCACGGCGCGGCAAACAGGTGTTGGGGGTGCTGTATACCGGTGACCAGCCGCTCGCCCGCCTGCTGGATGAGGTTGACGAAACGATGCGGCGCTTTGAGCAGGGATGATCCCCGTATCTTTTGCATGTTAAATCGATGAAATGCGCAAAAATCCTCCGAAATCCTTGCAAAATTTAATAAAAATTGATATACTGATAAAAACTGAGATCCGCGCGCTGGCTGGCAGGGCCAGCCAGCCGGGCACGGACGAAAGGAACGAGGTAGGACATGAAGAAGGGGAATTTTTGGGCACTTGCACCGATTTTTGTATTTTTGGTGCTGTATATCGGTATCGGCGTATACATGGGCGATTTTTACGTCATGCCCGCAGCGGTCGGGTTCCTGATTGCGCTGCTCGTCGCGTTTTTCCAGAACCCGAAGCGCTCGCTTGCGGATAAGCTGAGTACGCTGGCGCGCGGTGCAGGCGACGAAAATATTATGATTATGTGCGTCATCTTCCTGCTTGCGGGTGCGTTTTCCGCATCGGTCAAGGCGGCAGGTGGCGCGGACGCGGCGGTGGCGTTCGGCCTAGCCATCCTGCCTAGCAGGATCGTTGTGGTCGGCCTGTTTTTGATCGGCTGCTTTATCTCAACCTCGATGGGGACTTCGGTCGGCACGATCGTAGCATTGCAGCCCATTGCGATGGGGATCAGCGAGCAGGCAGGTATTTCGCTGCCGGTCTGTATTGCCTCAGTGGTCTGTGGCGCGATGTTCGGCGACAACCTGTCGATGATTTCCGACACCACGATTGCGGCGGCGCGCACGCAGGGCTGTGAAATGCGTGATAAGTTCCGTGAAAACTTTATGCTTGTGCTGCCTGCGGCGATTGTAACAGCTGTGATTTTCTTTGTGCTCACGCTGGGCAGCGACTATCAGTCGGACGGCGGGGTTACGGCGGAAATGGTGCTGCGGATTGTGCCGTACCTCTTTGTGCTGGTTGGCGCGCTTGTGGGGCTCAATGTCATTCTGCTGCTCGCGGCCGGGACAGCGCTGTCGCTCGGCGTTGGGCTTGTGATGGGCGACTTTGCCTGGTCGGAGATTTTTGGCATTATGAATGACGGCATGACCAGCATGTTTGAAATTACCGTTATTTCCATCCTGGTTGCGGGCATGGTCGGCCTGATCCGTGAAAACGGCGGGATTGACTGGCTGCTTACGACCATCCGCCGGAGTATCCGTTCGCGCAAGGGCGCTGAACTGGGGATTGCGGCCCTTTCCGGGCTGGTTGACTGCGCGACGGCGAACAATACGGTTGCGATTGTGATTTCCGGGCCGATCGCGAAGGAAATCGCGGATGAATACCAGATCAGCCCGCAGCGTACCGCGTCGCTGCTCGACATTTTCACATCGGTCTTTCAGGGGCTGCTGCCCTATGGCGTGCAGATTTTGTATGCAGCAAATGCGGCGGTCACAGGGCTGACCCCGTTTGACGTAATCCCATATTGCTTTTACCCGATGCTGATGGCGGTGTCGGCGGTCTGCTTCATCCTCTTTAAAAAGGAGAAGGCAGGCACGGTAAAAGGCGCATAAAGTAGGCGGTCAAGGCGGCAGTACGGTTTCTGCCGCCTTGCTCGTTTTATAGCAATGATCGTAAATAGCGGTTGGGCGGGCGGCAGCGGTGGTAGAACGATCGTATGCTGTGCGATGAGGCACGCGAACCGCTGGGAAAAGGAGATCAAGCTCGTCTGGGAGGGGATTTATGGAAAACAGAAACTCCCCGCAAGTGCTTCTGCCATAGGTGGTTACCATGGGCGTGGGGAACCCCTTTTCTCCCTTTTCAGATTAGGTTAGTGTTGCTAATGCTTGATTTTTCAAATTCTTTATCAAAATACCAAATAGTGTATATAAAATATAGGGGGATTGGATTGTAACAATCACCCTGTACCTTATAATTCATAATTTCAAATCGACATAATATTCATTGTCTATAAGCAGATAATTTGTGTTGTGCTTTTTACACATCTCAAGCATTTGGGTGTTGTCTTGCAAAGCGGATTCCATGGTATAATCCGAATCATCAAGCCTTTGCTCAATCACGCTTGCATAATTTTTTATGTCCTCAAAATGTGTCCGAATATATCGTTCGCTCATTATTAAGCATATGTATTGGATTTGATGCCGGTAGCTTTCATCAAAATCCGTTTGCCAATCAAAGGGTATGTAACACCCTTCAACAATAAGATGTTGCTTATTTTCAATAGCAGTTTTAATGATTTCACGTATAATTGGCCACAGATACTTTGTTAATGCCAAATCATCACTCATTGGAGTTAATTCTGTGTTTCCACTCCGAATAAGCCCCATTTTCAAATGATCCACGGATAAATATGGGTATTTGTATCTTTCAAGAAGCTGCTGTGCAAAGTTGGTTTTTCCTGTGTGTGATGCACCACCAATTAAAATAACCATTTTTCCTCCTTGAAATCAAACTTTATTGACTTGATTATAACAGAATCGATATTCCGTTTCAATCTGTAATCCGTGAAATCAACGGAGCGGATACCCGGCAACATTTTTCTTAAAGAGGTATATTTATTGGATGCCTCAGTGAAATCGACGGGTTTTATATCCAGCAACACATTTTTCTAAAACGGGAAACCCTTTTTGAACCCTTGACAAATTCCGGAAAGGGCGGTATACTGGACATAACAATTCCATATTTCCTTATCAAGAGTGACGGAGGGATCGGCCCGATGAAGTCCGGCAACCTGCCAGCAAGGCAAGGTGCCAAATCCGGCGGAAACGAAAGATGAGGCTTTGGTTGCTCGCTTCCCGTTCCCGGAAGGCGGGTTTTTTGTAACTTTGAGGAATTTTTAACAGAAAGGACTGTTTAATTTATGGCAAGGCATCTTTTTACATCGGAATCGGTTACCGAGGGGCATCCTGACAAGATCTGCGACCAGATTTCGGACGCGATCCTTGACGCGATGCTGGAAAACGACCCTTATTCCCGGGTGGCCTGTGAGACGACATGCACCACTGGCATTGTATCGGTCATGGGCGAGATCTCGACCCATTGCTATGTGGATATCCCGAAGGTGGTGCGCAGTGTGATCCGCGGGATCGGCTACGACCGTGCGAAGTACGGCTTTGACAGCGATACCTGCGCGGTGCTGACCTCGATCGACGAGCAGTCGGCGGACATTGCGCTGGGCGTGGACAATTCGCTTGAGCGCAAGGAGGGCGACTCGGAAGCCGAGCTTGCGACCGGCGCGGGCGATCAGGGCATGATGTTCGGCTACGCCTGTGACGAAACGCCGGAGCTCATGCCGCTGCCGATCTCGCTGGCGCACAAGCTGGCGCGGCGGCTGACCGAGGTGCGCAAGAACGGGCAGTTTGACTATCTCCGCCCTGACGGCAAGACCCAGGTCACGGTGGAATATGAGGACGATGTGCCGGTGCGGGTTGATACGGTTGTCATTTCGACCCAACACTCGCCGGAGGTATCATTGAATGTGATTCGCCGGGATATGATCGAGCATGTTGTGCGGGCGGTTGTACCGTCCCATCTGATGGACGAAAAGACGCGGTTCCTGGTCAACCCGACTGGGCGTTTCGTGATCGGCGGGCCGCAGGGCGATTCCGGGCTGACCGGGCGCAAGATTATTGTGGATACGTATGGCGGCACGGCGCGGCATGGCGGCGGCGCGTTTTCGGGCAAGGACCCGACCAAGGTTGACCGTTCGGCGGCATACGCGGCGCGTTACGTGGCGAAGAATATTGTTGCGGCCGGGCTTGCAAAGCGCTGCGAAGTGCAGCTGGCTTACGCAATCGGCGTTGCGCACCCGGTGTCGGTTATGATCGAGACGTTTGGCACAGGTACGGTCAGTGAGGAAGCGTTGTCGCAGGCGGTCGGCAAGGTGTTTGACCTGCGTCCGGCGGCGATCATCCGTGACCTTGACCTGCGCAGGCCGATTTACAGGGAGCTTGCGGCATACGGCCATATGGGCCGCGAGGATCTCGGGGTCAAGTGGGAGCTGACCGACAAGGCAGACGCGCTCAAGGTGGCGCTTGCGTAAGGGCTTCGTGGGCTGCGGCGGTTTGCGCCTCGCTGCCTGGAACAGCGCAGCAACCGGACAGGGCGCAGTATCAAGCCGTTCACGGCTGACGTAGCAAGGGCGCCCTGTCTGCCAACGCGCCTAGTGGGGAGGGAAGCCATGCGGTGGCCTGTTCTCTGAGCTAGGCCGCTGCTGAGACAGGTTGGCCCCATCTCGTTACGGGGCCCCTACCTTGCTCACCGCCGCGCAGTTGGTTCGGCTGCAGCCCTCCTGCATAGCTGATATGTTTCTGCGCCCTGCAAAACCTGGTTTTTAGAGCCTATCCCGAAATGATCCGCACACAGCTTGCTGGTATCTTTTCCGTCATGCTGCGCCGCTTCCCCTTGAAATCCCCAAAGGATTCCTGCGGGAAATCGGCTTCGTCTGACGAAAAATTCTGCGCACGTCTCATTATGGGATAGGCTCTTAGGCCCTTGCCTGCTGATTGCAGGCAAGGGCCTTACCTTTGCTATGGGTTTTCACACGACCGCTTTGAGCGGGGATTCCGCTTCAGTTTGTCTCTGCAGAGACCCGTTTAGCTGTAGTTTGCCAAAAGAAAAACCCCTGAAACCTGCATGGTTCCAGGGATTTCCAGTGCAATCAGCGCTTGGAGAACTGCGGTGCGCGGCGTGCAGCCTTGAGGCCGTACTAAACTTCTCTATATGCCGTTTTCCCTTGATTTTACGGGCTTTTCCGCACCTTTCGCTCTCGGTTGTCCTACCCCTTAACCATAAAAATAGATACTTTTTTAATCAGAAACCGCTTGATGAAAAGCACCATTCACTACATCAAACAACTCCTCTGGTTTATTGTACTTCACTTTCGCATAGATGTCCATAGTTGTTTTGCTGTTTTCATGCCCTGCAAGATACTGAACCGTCTTGGGGTCAACGCCCGCATAGAGGAGGTTCGTGATGTAAGTGTGCCCTTATGGCATAATAAGGACAAATCGGAAAACCCTTGCGTTGCAAGGGTAAAAGGTGATAGGGAACTATTGCCGCAGAGGGCGGCGTGATCGCACGATCACGCCGTCTTTCCGCGTCCATAGGTGGTTTCTGTGATGACGGGATCACCGATTTCCGGTGTATCCAATTCATCCAGAAAGTTAAAGATGATTCTGACCTTCTGAATCCGCTTGGTTCCCTGCTTCTCCGGCGCATAGACGATGATCTTTTTGATAAACTCGTTTACAATGGTCGGTGTCAGCTCCGGGATGTCCACATACTTCTCCACCAAAGCGGCGAACTGGTCAAAGCTGTTGTCCATTTCCTCGCGGATGCCTACCCAATCCTCAAGACCAATGATCTCATTGTTAAGATTGGCCTGTTCTGCTTCATAACCTTCGGTCATCTTCTGGTAGCGTTCCCGGCTCAAGTTTCCCAGCACCATGTCCTCGTAGATACGGGTCATCAGCACATCAATATCTGCCAGACGCTTCTTGGCCTGGGTCAGCCGCCGCTTGTCCTCCCGGATGGACTTCTCCTGGTCCTCTCTGCGACATTGGAGCCAGTCCTCTTGGAAACCCTCCACATCGGAGCGGATCATCTCCGTCACAGCCCGGATACGCTCCAGAACCACATTCCGCAGCACTTCCTCCCGGATAATATGCCCCGAACAAGCACCGCGCCCACTTCTGTATTTGGCGCAGACGTAGCGGTCCTGCTTGCCCTCAAACCCTTTACAAGTGGCGAAGTTGAGCTTACTTCCGCAGTCGGCACAGAACAGAAGTCCGGAAAACAGTCCTTGCCGCTCACCCTTGGTGATGCGGCGCTTGTTCTTCCGCAGCTCCTGTACTCGGTCCCACTGTTCCTGCGAAACAATGGCCTCCTGTGTACCAGGCAGGATGAACATATCCTCTTTGGCGTTGGGAATGCGCTTTTTGAGCTTATAGGACTTGGAATAGGTCTTGAAGTTGCAAACACAGCCAGTGTACTCCATCCGTTCCAAGATGCCAACCACAGACTGCTCATGCCAGTGACAGGGGCGCTCCGGCGCGGGCTTGCCCTTGCGCTGGGCATAGAGGGCTTTGGTAGTCAGCACACCGTCCGCTTCAAGAATCCGGGCAATCCGGGACGGGCCTACTCCGGCAATCGTCAGGTCAAAGATACGCTTGACCACTGGGGCGGCATCCTCGTCCAGAATCCAGTGATCCTTGTCCTGCGGGTCGGAGCGGTAGCCATAGGGCGGTTTGCCCATATGCTTGCCGCTGGTGCCACGGGCTTTCATCACAGAACGGACCTTTTTGCTGGTGTCCTTGGCATAAAAATCGTTAAAAAGATTACGAAACGGGGTAAAATCGTTGTCTCCACGCGCACTATCCACCCCATCATTGACGGCAATGAATCGCACATCATAGCTGGGAAAAACGATTTCCGTATAACGACCGACCTGCAAGTAGTCCCGTCCAAAGCGGCTCATGTCTTTGACGATCCAAGTGCCTACCAAGCCCTGCTCCACCAGAGATAGCCCCTCCTGGACACCGGGACGATTGAAGTTCGTCCCGGTGTACCCGTCATCCACTAGAATGCGGGTGTTAGTGAAGCCCCGTTCTGCCGCGAAGCGGGTCAAGATATTTCTTTGATTTGCAATCGAATTTGACTCGCCGTCAAGGGCATCCTCATTACTTAAACGGCAGTACAAAATAGTAATTTTCTGCTGATCCACGTCATTTTCTCCTTTCTTATGTGGGTCAGCTGACAGTACCGCAGTGCATGGATCGATATTAACATAACTTTTTGCATTTGTCATTAGGAAATTGCCCCTTTCTCCGAAAAAATGAGGCGCTTGACCTTATTGGCCAGCGCCTCATTTCCGCCACATTCTGTCTCAATAATGTACCATGTATTGCCAATTTTCCGCTCAATCATATCGTGGAAGGGGTTCTGCGGCTCGTCCCACATTCCGGCAGGCGGCTCGAAAATCGGATCATAGCAGGCGCACAAATCAATGGATTCATACACATAGTTCTTGAAATAGCTGTCAAAATCAATTATCATTTAATTACCTCTCAAAATTCATAGTTTTCGGCGCAACTTGATACGCCTGTAAAATTTCCTGCGGGATATTCTCCACCGTCCGACGCAGGTCCTCCAACTCTTGAAGCTGCTGGGACACCTCCAGGCGGCGTTTAATGCTCTCTTTGCTGGAATCCACCTGCTTCTTTAATCCGGCGTTTTCAGCTCGGAGCGATTTATAGGCAGAATCAAATTTCCGCATCTGCGTCTGCATCCGTTCTACGCCGGGAATGTACTGTTCCAGCAGCGTCTCGATCTCGGCACTTTTCTTCTTGGCGTTGAGGGGATTGACCTCGCCCAGCAGCTTCAAGATCATATCCCTCTGCCGGTTCAGGTGTGCCGCCTCCTTGAACAGCCGGGGCGGGATATGCGTCCTGCCGGTCTCGCTGGCGCTTTCACCACGCTCCAAGTCCGGCCACTTCCTGACCATGTGCTTCCAAAAGTTGTCTTGCCACCATGTCAGCTTCTTTTTGTTGCCCACAATGTCCTTGGCGCTCAACCGCTTGTCCGGTGTCAGCGGGACAAAAGAAAGGTGCATATGGGGCGTTTTCTCGTCCATATGCACCACAGCGGATATGATCGTCTCCTTGGACTGATGTTTTTCTATGAAACGGACTGCTTCTTCAAAGAAATCTCGGACCTCAACTTTCTTCTTACCCTTGAAAAACTCCGGGTTGGCAGTTATCAAGGCTTCTGCCACCCGAACGCTGTCCTTCCGGGTGCGGCACTTGGCTTCGGCAATCTGACGTTCAGCCTCAGCCCGGTACTTCCGTTCCGGCTGGACAAGATGATAGTTGAGGTGACTCCGGCTGGTGTCCACATCGGGATTGCTGGCGTACTTCTCCTTGGTTCGCTCATTGTGGGCTTCAATGTGACCGATCTCCGGACCTTTGTACTTGGCGAAGCGGAGAATGGCATACTGCGGATTCTGCATTACTGCTCACCCCGTTTCTGCCATACGATGTCGTAGCCCAGCACAGCAGCCAGCTCCAGGACCTCTTTATAGCGGATGGACTCCCGCTGCAACTTGCCGGAGAGATTGGACACACTCTCGCTCCAACCGTAGTCGATGGAAAGCTGGTCTACTACCTCCTGTATAGTCATACCGGCGCGAACGATCTGCGCCTTGATCTCATTTCTGATATTCATTCTGAAATACCTCCCTGTATCGATTTGAATTGTTTTGATGATGCCCAGGTCACAAACGTGCCTATGGCACTTTACGGATTTACGGAGAATTTTGTGAAACAGCGAAAAGACCCACGAACCGGCGAACCAGTATCACTGTCCAGCGGTGCGCTGAATCTTGAACTTTATGCTATCAAAGATGAATAATTTCGCTGTTTTCACAACCATTGAAAATAAGCCGGGAATTTTGATTCCATCCAGCCGGGAAAAGAAATGCCGCTGACCGCAAAAGAAGCGTACAGTGCGTACAAGCGTACAACGTGACCGACAACTTGTCGCTCACGATGGATTGTACTCATGTACGAACTGTACGGATGATTTCGGGTCGCTGTACATTTTCAAAACTGCCTCGTCACCACCTTTAGCCCAGTGAAGCCCCTGGACCGTTTCCCGTTGCCGATGTAAATGTTGTTGGTCGGCTCAATGTGGTAGGTCCCGGCGTTCTGACCAAGGAAGTTGCAGAAACTTTTCATGGACAGTGTGTTGTAAGCGTTATCCTCACACCACAGCTTATAGGCAGCATACAAGTCCCTGGAGCTGGCGACGGCGTTCGGCTCAAAGGCAATGTATCCGGAGGACTGCATGAACTCGATGGCGTTGTTGCCGTCCGCAACCGCCGCCCTCATGTTCTCTTGGGCCTGTTCGCTGATAGTGAAGCGGTAGTCGTTGGCAATCAGCCGCCGCAGACCCTCCAGCGCCCATAGAAAGATTCCCTCCGCCTCAGCGCACATCTTCTCTGCGATGAACGGGTCATCCACCCGGCCCTCCGGCCTCTCCTTGGCGGTCAGGATGATCTGCCGCCGGAAAAAGCCCACATTCCGGTCATAGAGCGAGTTCAGCGTACCATTGCCCAAGCCCAAAAACCGGACGTACAACTGCCCCTGATAACTCTGTTTCCCCTTCTTCTCCAGGTCCATGGGCAGTTCGGCGGTGACGATGGACTTGATATTGTTGGTCTGCGGCAGGGCCTCCAGCTTCATGTCATCATCCACCAGCAGAAGTTGATGCTCCAGATCGGCACGGGCAAAAGGATTAGTCTCCACCTTGGCGATGCTGCCGGTGTTCATGTTCCGGCCCAGCAGGGAGCGCATGACTAAACCGATTCTGGATTTGCCCTCGCCGCCCTTGCCAGTGATAATGAGCATCTTCTGTCCCTTGGTGGAGGGGATGAGACAGTAGCCCAGGTACTCTTGGAGCGTCAAAATGTCGTCCGGCTCCAGCAGATCGTCCAGAAACGCCAGCCATTGTACGGGCCGGGATGCGTCCGGGATGTAGTAGACTGGCAGGCGGTTGACGCAGAACTCCTTTTCCTCCGTAAATCTGCCGTTAAGGAACAACGTGCCGTTGGCAACGTGTATCCTGTTCTGGTAGACTGGCAGGGGCGGGGACCAACACTCCACCCGCAGGGCGTCCAGCAGATTCGCGGCCCGCTTCGCTACGCCGGAGGTGACATAGGGCTTGATGCGGTCCAGGATTTCCTTTTTCAGCATCGACTCATCCGTCACCCGGCCCTCGGTGGTGAAAAAGACATCGCGGACACAGAGCATGGGATGGTCCTGCAAAAATTCTTCGCAGAACAGGACCTCGTTGATCCTCTTGCCATCGTACCAGATGGGGTAATCTTCCTCCTCATCCGGCGGGTAGCGGGCGGCGCGGGTCATAACATCGTAATCGTTCAAAACATATTCCTCCTTCAAATTTTTCGGCTGTTTGATTTGCCTGCCTTAATATACGGAAAATTTGGCTATAGACCTCAAATCCGGCATATTTGCAGAAAAAAACAAAAGCGGCCCGGAAAACCTGCAAAAATGCAGGCTGCCGGACCGCTTTGAATCGACAGGATTCGCTTTCTTTCCACAGAATTCCGTAGTAAAATGGCAAAAACAACAGGAGGACATGCTTATGGCTGAGTATCTCCCCAGCACAACCGGAGAACGGATCACTGAACTGCGGGAAGGCGCGGGACTGACGATAGAAGAACTAGCGGTGAAGATTGGCGTCAACGCCACTACTCTGGGACGTATGGAAAAAGGCCAGACACAGAAGATCGGCGACGATGTGCTGACCGCCCTTGCGCGGGAGTTTAATGTCTCCGCCGACTTTCTGCTTGGCCTGACCGGCATCCCAGACAGGAAGAATTACGATATTGCCGAGCTGGGCCTCTCCGCTCAGGTGGCGCGGAACCTTTATACACGAAAGGTCAACGCCGATGTGGTCAACCTCCTGCTGGAGCATCCCCGCTTTGCCACGCTGACCGCCATGATCGAACATTATCTCGACGATACCTTTGCCGCTGGAGCAGCTGTGCAGAATCAATATCTCAGCATTATGAGCAGCATTCTTTTGGGTATCGGGCAGAACGACCCGGAGCAGAGCGAGGCGGCAAGAGATGCGGCCCATGCTGTCAGCTTGGCGAAAGCGGCGACGAAGAAAATCATAAATAAGCTGATGGCAGAGCTGACCAAAGGCCAGGACGCTTTATCGCCGTCTGTCACGCCGGAGCAGATCACCGATGCAATCATACATACGGTGGATGGCTCGGAGCTTGGCCCGGAAAAGCTGGCGGAGTTCCGGGACGGTGTAACGGCACTCTTTGAAAACCTTCCGATAGCGAATGATACGCATGACCAATGAACAGCTTTGCGCACTGGCCCAGGCGGGCGATACAACGGCGCGGGATATGCTGCTGGTGAACAGTCAAGACTTTATCCGAAAAATTGCAAAAACTATTTTATCCCAGTATCAGGATGGGCGGGTGAGCGAAGATGATCTGGTCCAGGAAGGATGCTTTGGATTGCTGGAGGCCATCCCCCGGTACAAGCCGGACAAGGGAACTGCGTTCCATACATACGCCAAATATTGGGTCCGGAAGTTCATGTGGGAGGCCGTGAATATTTTTGCCGCGCCCGTGGAAATCGGAAGTCTGAGTGACATTGTCGGCAGCGAGGACAACACAGAACTGATTCAGCTTATCGCAGACCCTTATACCGAGACACCGGAACAAATCGTGATCCGATCTGAGACGATAGAGGACGTGCGAATGGGCCTGCGGCAAATCACCGCCAGGGAACGGACGTACCTGCTCTACCGCTACGGCTTCACCGATGGGGACGAGCATCCGGTCCCGGAAACGGCGGCGCATTTTCATCTAACGAAGAAACGGGCAAAGAAAACGGAGCGAGCCGCGTTGGACAACCTGCGGAGCAAACTGCCACTCTGATGTCGCTGCGGCGGGACGGAGGACGAGGGACGGGGGCTGTATATACCTTTTGTCCCTCACCAAATCAGGCGGCGGGATGATTGCTGCCGCTCCATCCCGCCGCCTGATTTCCTGGTGCGGGAAAGGGCCTGCGCCAGACCGCGCCGCCCCTTTCCCGCGCCAGCCGGGACAAAAGGTATAACACACTAGACTTTCTTCGAAAGTCGTGTGCCAAGAGGGGAAGTCTCCCCCCTTGGATTCCCCCTCCATTTTCGGGGCGTTGGGTACCCATGCTGCCGGATCGCAGCCTAGATACCCCGCCCGAAAATGCTAAACGGACAGCCCTGCAAGTAGGGCTGTCCGTTTAATCGTTGCTGCAATGGCGTAACCGGTCTGCCAATTCTGATAACATAGCAACATCTCTTTCCGCTAAGCCGGTGACATTTAGGCTTTCAAGGCGTTCTATTCCTAAAAGGTAATCCGTGGAAACAGAAAACACCTTTGCCAATTCTACCAGGAAAGCTGGCGATGGCATGGATAATCCCTGTTCCCATGAGTTGACACCATTTCGTGTAATACCCAAACGGCGAGCGAGGTCTGCTTGTGTCCAGCCCCTCGCCGTTCGTAAAGACTTGATGCGTTCCGCTGTCATAGCTGATCTCCCTCCCCTATTAAAGTATATTTCCCATTTATGATAAGTAATTATCATTTTAGGCTCTAATACTTGACACAATGAATGCAAGCACTATATAATTCTTGTGAGCAGTATTGCCATATAGGGCAAGCAAATTGGAGGGCTGTCAGCTATGCAAGAGATAAGTTGTGCATTTACGGGCCACCGCCCGAAAAAGTTTCCTTGGGGCTATGATGAAGCAGATGCTCGATGTGTTGCTCTGAAACAGACGCTTACCAGAGAAATCGTCAAACTGATTAAAGCGGGATATACGGACTTTCTCTCCGGTATGGCGGAGGGGGCTGACACCTGGGCGGCTCTGGCTGTTCTTGCCTTGAAAAAAGAAAATCCCGCGCTGAAACTCCACTGTGTTCTACCCTGTGAAGGACAGGCAGACGGGTGGACGGCTTCAGCGCGGGAACTCTATTTTTCTATTCTGGAGCAGGCGGATGATATCGTGTATGTTAGCCAGAAATACAGTAAAGACTGTATGCTCAAACGTAACCGCTATCTGGTCGATCACGCCGCCTGCCTGTTGGCTGTCTATAATGGTGAATGGCGGGGCGGAACGGCGATGACAATACGGTATGCCCAGAAGCTGGGGCGAGAAGTTATCATACTCAATCCAGTCTGAAGGATTTTCGCAAAAGTCGAAAAGCGCCGTTGTTTTCCGGCACCAGATATGGTATGATTATCCTGTCAGTTTCCACATGGGGAGGTGTCAATATGGCGGGCAACAGCAACCTACATATGTCCAGAGCAGGAAAGACAGACGAATTTTATACCCAGCTCTCCACAATAGAGGACGAGCTGCGGCATTATCGAAAATATTTCAAGGGCAAGGTCATTTTCTGCAATGCTGACGACCCGGCGATTGGGGAAGATGGGCAAGACCATTTCGGTGATGGCCTGGGCGGTTACACCAGCAATTTCTTCCGCTACTTCCAGCTGAACTTTACCCAACTGGGCATCAAGAAGCTGATTACCACCCACTATGAAGCGGACAAGCCCAGTTATAAATTTGAGATCGTCAGCAGCGACCATGATGAGCAGATCGGTCTGTCGGACTATGTGAGAACTCCCCTAGAGGGCAGCGGCGACTTTCGTTCCCCGGAGTGTTTGGCCTTACTGGAAGAGTGCGACATTGTAGTGACAAATCCGCCGTTCTCCCTGATGAAAGAGTATTTAACCCTGCTTATAAACAGTGGTAAACAGTTTTTGATTTTGGGAAATATGAATCACGCAATGTACGCTGAAATATTTCCCTACATTTTTCGGCGGCAAGTGTGGTTAGGGCATAATAGTGGACATTTCTGGTTCCGTGTTCCTGACTATTATGAAGCAAAAGGAACTGACTTCAAAGAAGATGATGATGGACAAAAATGGCGGCGCATGGGGAATATCTGCTGGTTTACCAACATGGACATTGAGAAGCGCCACCAATCCTTGGTAGAGACACTTTATAAGAAATACACAGCAGAAGAATATCCACGGTATGATAATTTTGAAGCAATCCATGTCAAAAAGGTTCAAGACATTCCAATAGATTATGACGGCATCATAAGTGTCCCTATCACTTTTTTGGATAAGCACAACCCCGATGAATTTGAAATTGTTGGTGAACTGAATCATGGTTGCGACAGTCAATTTGATTTAGCCAAGCCCATATTAAACGGAGTTGCACAATATAAACGTATTGCCATACGCAGGAAACTTACTCAGGAAGTCGGTGAAGAATAGATGAATATTGACCGTATCCAGGTGACCGTTCAAGAACTGATTGACGGCTATGAAGAAAAAGGGCCGGATGGCATTGAGGGCGTGGTGGCCTATGGCGGGAGGCTGGATGTTCGCCCTGCCTATCAGCGGGAATACATCTATCCAGACAAAGACCGGGATGAGGTTATCCGCTCGATCAAAAAGAAATTTCCCATCAACGTGATGTACTGGGCCAAGGCCGCTGACGGGCGCTATGAGCTGATGGACGGCCAGCAGCGTACCATTTCCATTTGCCGCTATGCGGCAGTCAGGGATGAGGCTGACCGGCAGAGCTATGAGCAGTGCTTTTCGGTGGACAACTTGTATTTCTTCAATCTGCCAGAGGACCAGAAGCAGCGCATCCGGGATTATGTGCTGGATATCTACGTTTGCGACGGTACGCCCTCCGAGGTGCTCGACTGGTTCAAAATCATCAACATAGCGGGCAAGGTGCTTTCGCCCCAGGAGTTACGCAATACTTCCTATACCGGCCCGTGGCTGTCTGATGCGAAACTCCATTTTTCCAAGCCCAACTGCACCGCTTACCGTATCGCCAAGGACTATGTGAACGGTTCCCCCATCCGGCAGGAGTATCTGGAGACAGCCATTGAGTGGATCGCCGCCAGGGACGGTTTGACCTCCATTGAGGAATACATGGCGCTCCACCAGCAGGACGAAAACGCTAATCAGATTTGGCTTTACTTCCGTCGTGTGATTGAATGGGTGGAAGCGATTTTTCCAGAGAAGCGGAAAGAGATGAAGGGCATCGAGTGGGGCCTGCTCTACAATCGCTTCAAGGATACGGAGTTAGACCCGGATGCTTTGGAGCGGCAGATCAAGGTGTTGCTGATTGACGATGAAGTGACAAATAAGAAGGGTGTCTATACCTATGTTCTCACTGGAGAGGAAAGGTATTTGAGCCTCCGGGCCTTCACCACCGCTCAGAAGCGGGAAGCATATGAGCGCCAGGGCGGTATTTGCCCTGACTGTCAGGCGGCAGGAAAAGCGAAGGTACACTATGATTTTGATGAGATGGAGGCCGACCACATCACGCCCTGGAGCAAGGGCGGTAAGACTGTCCCGGAGAATTGTAAGGTGCGGTGTCGGGAGTGTAATCGGAGGAAGAGTGACATGTAGTTCATGGGGCCTGCTGTAAATACAGGCCCCATGAATTATGGTGAAAAAGTTTGGTGAAATTTTAAACGGTACTCATTCATTATGCGAGAGAGATTAGAAAGCTTTTCAGCATCATCAAATGGTAGCTGCTCTTCTAGCATGAAGAGTTCGCTCCCCAAAGAATCAATAAAAGACTTTAAGAGCGCATTTTTCATCTTTGCGCAAAATTTCTGCCGCATGACAAGTTCAGTTGTTCTTCCCATATAATACGATAACGTCTTACAAAGATAGAAGAAGTTCTCTTCAGCCCCAGTACAAAAATCGAATTTATAAGATTTCCATTCGCGGTTTGCAAAATCTTCACAGTATTCAGTATAGTCTATGATATTTGATGAACAACTTCTCTTTTCCGCCCAATATTCCGCCCAAAAGAATGCAGGCAACATTTGGTCCTCTTTTTCTAAATTCTGCGCAACAGCATAGATGTGTGGCATTGTCTTCATATCAGACACATGACCCATTTCGTGATATAGTGTATTAACCATGAGCCTATAGTTTATGTTTTCCAAAAGTTCTGATACCTCATACGTAGGTAACAGAGAGAAAAGGCGAGAGGACAAAACAATTTTTTTGCCGCCTTCAATTACGCGACCATCACTGGAACCTGGAAGGTCTTTTATAAGTTCTATCTCTTCTAAATCGTCAAGAAGCAACTGATTCCCATAAGAATCAAGAACATACTCAACAAGCCCCTTTAGAAAACAGTCAAGTTGAGGGTTATATTGGCAAAAGATTCTCATATCAATAAATTCTCTTATCTCTTTCAATAAAAAAGCGTTGTAGGATTAAATGACTATCTATAGTGTACGTTGATATATGTTCCTGCACATATTTATTAAGTTCTTCCGAATATGTGATACAAGATTCATATGCCTCTCTAAACGCTGTGCGATCTTCTTTGCTAAAATAACAAAAGATGATGTTTGCTTGAGGCATTCCGCTTTGGTATAAGAACACTTGTAAATCCCGCACAATATGGTAATCATTGTTAATATTGAGACCGAAGATTAGGTCAGTTTACAAGGAACTACACGCAGACCGTGAAACGGGCTGCTGACAACAAACGGCGCTATGCTCCCGGCAAGGGGCATAGCGCCTGTTTGTTGTGGGGGTATCCAAAGGGGGCAGCGCCCCATTTGGCACACGACTTTGCGAAGCAAAGTGTAGTGTGTTATACGCTCTGTCGGCGTTGCCGCTTCAAATGCCGTTGCCGCCGTGGAGGGCAACGGCATTTGAAGCGGCAGGAAAACAGGCTGTGCTTGCGGGGCGGGATGCCACAAGCGCAGGACTGTTTTCGCCAGCAGACAGGGCGTATATGAAGCCCCCGGCCCTCGCCCCCGCTTGGACATCGGGTCAAGTTAGCCCGATGTTGTGTATAGACACTCGGCAAAAATAGCAGAACGGACGGCAACCGTCAAGGCTGAAATGAACGGGCTTACGCCCGACCTTGACCGCCGCCGCCCGTCCCGCTGAATGGGTAGACAAGACGGACAATCCCATACTGTGCTTGTCCGCCGTCAAAGTTATTTTGAGGCTGTCCGTTCTCTCAAAATTAGAGTGGGCGGGAAAGCCATTTTAGGGCTTTCCCGCCTTGATTACTCATAAGCAAAGACGGGCGAGGCTGTCAACGGCGGCGCTGTAAGCGCCGTTCATCTTGACCGTTGACTGGCTCGGCTGGCTTTGCTATCTCCCAGACGAGGAATTGTTGAAAGATGTTATAATGAAATCCAATATCTTTGTATTATTCCACTTTTACTTAAACCTACTGTATCAGAAATTTCGTTCTCCAACATCCCACCATTTTTAATAATCGTTCTTTGTGAAGCTACATTTCCTTTATCGCAGGTTAATAAAACCTTACTTTCTCCGAAGTCGCGACAAATGGGCAAAACCAGTTTTAGCATTTCAGACGCGTACCCTTTTTGCCTTTCTGATGGACGAATACTATATCCAATATTGCCCCCATAATTTTTAAGAAAATCCGATAATGGGTGACGAAAATCAATCATTCCGACAAGAAATTTGTCACTTTGTCTTACCGCTAAAAACACTTCTGATGGAACATATCCAGTTTTATACTTTTTTCTTAATCTTCCTTCAAAATCAATCCATTCATCAAATGAATAGACATCTTCAAGTCCTGCACAACCGTCAAAGCTATCCCCATTTTGTGACATTTCTTCTTTGTATGACATTACTTGTTCTGCATAAAGTTTACATGGCCTAACTAACATCAATCCACACATTACTTTTTACCTCGCAATTTCTCGATTGTCGCTCGCTATTTCCGTTTTCCCCGTTGCGGCACATAGCTTTTCGTCAACTCGGATTTTTGTACAATCCGGGTCAGCCATTGTTTTTCTTCCTCCGTCAGCTTGGTGTAGCGCAGTTTTGTCTGCTTACACAACACCATCAACAGGTGTTCCGCCCGACTGCCTTTGAAGTTCGCCACTTCCTCCAAATCCCGCTTGAGTTCGTCCACAATGGTATTCTCCGGGGCGCTGTCGCTCCTGCCCCTGTGTGCTTCCCGTATGTCCTCCATAATAGCGTCTATGTCGTGATGTACCCGGCTGCTGAAATAGTCGCCCTCCCGCACATGGGCGGCTTGCAGGACACCAGCGGTCTTGTCATGCTCCCCCGGCTGGTACTTCTCCATAATTTCGGCCCTCGCCACATCTACCCATGCGTTCAAGTTCTGTATCTGTGTTGCGGCGATACCCTCAACATAAATCTGTATATCGGCCAGCAGCTTGACAAAATCCGGGTGCGCCGCCAGTTCACAAAGCAAGGCGGTATCAATTCGCCCACTTTTCAGCAGGTCAATCATTTCATCACTCAAACGCAGGTCTGCAAGATTGGCGTTTGGGTGACTTTTTGTTTCGGTCAGCCCTAACAGATAATCAGCGGTCACGCCGTAAAACTTCGCCAGCTTGATAAGGGCATAGTGGCTGATGTCCTTGAAGTCGTCCGCTTCATAGCTGCCCAGCGCAGACTTGGAGAGTTGTGTCTGCTCCGCAAGCTGTTCCAGCGTCAGCCCACGCTCCACACGCAGGTCTTTCAAGCGTTCCTGTATTGTCAACGCCAATCTACACACCCCCTCTTATGCTTATTTCATGCTTTCTTGACACTCGCTGCACTCTCTGTCATGGATAGAAATGATACCTCCGCATTTGGGACAAGTATATTTCCCTTTCTGCTGTTCCATGAACCTTTCCAAACCGGGCTGACGAACAAACTCGCTGTTCTCCATAAGGCTCGCCTGATACCTTTTGTTGTAACTTTTTTCAAGGTTTTTAATCAGCTTGCAAGGATAATCGGGACATTCAAAACAATAGGACAGCCCTTTGCCCTTGATACAATCTTTTATCTTGCATTTGCGGCAGTGTTCCGGTTTGCCCATGTCGCTGTTCAAGCAACCGGCACACGGCTTTTTATGATAACAATGCTTATAGCAGACCAAACAGTTCATGCCGCAGGGGGCAAACATAGCCGTATCCATTTTTTCTGTTGGCATTTTCATGGCTCGCCCTCCTTGTCAGCTTACGGTTTCTTTCATTCTACCACAATTCCGAGAGCGTGGAAATAGTGTGTTTTCCAGCGGGATTTCCAACCTTTCGGATATACGGGACGGGCGGTCAAAAAAGTGTAGACTTGTGTTAGTTCATCGATGGACAAGCACAAGTGAATGACCGTCCGAAAGAGATATTACCGGCTGGGGAAGTACGCCGTGACCCCGCTTCTGGCCACTGTCCCGAAGTAGGGAGAGCGTACCAATGCCGGGATACGCCGCAGGAATGGGGTAGGAACGGCTTTCGGGGAAAACGGCAGTAAAGCGAAAATGGAGGAACGCATGAGCAAAAAAATACCAGGGATAGAGCGCACACCGGGCGGCGGCTTGCCCCGCATGACCCCGGCGCAGCGCAGACGGGCAAACGCCCTCATTCGCAAAACCTGCTGCAACTACGATAACGGCAACTGCCTGTTGCTGGACGATGGGGAGGAATGTGTCTGCCCCCAGTCTATCTCCTATTCCGTCTGCTGCAAGTGGTTCCGCTGGGCAGTGCTGCCACAGGACAAGGCGCTGGAGGCGGAGATATTCCGCAGCGCCAGCGTGAAGCGGTGCGCCGAATGCGGGGCGGCTTTCGTCCCCCGTTCCAACCGGGCAAAATATTGTGAAGCCTGCGCCAGACGGGTACATAGGCGTCAGAAGAACGCCAGCGACCGGAAACGGCGCAGGGAAACGGACAAATAGGGGCTGACAAAAGCCCGTAAATCAAGGACTTTTCCGGGCTGTTCGGGGCGGGGCTGTGTGTTTGTACGCCCCGCCCCCGAAACAGCCCCCAAACTGTCCGCAGGAGGGAGGATTGATAGATTGCCGCAATACGCAATCCTGCGATTTGCAAAGCACAAGGGCAACCCGGCAAGGCCGCTGGAAGCCTATCACGAACGGCAGAAAGAAAAGTATGCCAGCAACCCGGATATTGACACAGCAAAGAGCAAGTACAATTTCCATATCGTTAAGCCGGAGGGACGCTATTACCACTTCATTCAGAGCCGCATTGAACAGGCCGGGTGCAGGACACGCAAGGACAGCACCCGGTTTGTCGATACGCTGATAACCGCCAGCCCAGAGTTTTTCAAGGACAAGCCCCCAAAGGAGATACAAGCCTTTTTCCAGCGGACGGCTGACTTTCTTATCCAGCGGGTAGGCCGGGAGAATATCGTGTCGGCGGTGGTACACATGGACGAGAAAACGCCCCACCTGCATTTGACCTTCGTTCCTCTGACACAGGACAACCGCCTGTGCGCCAAAGAGATTATCGGGAACAGAGCCAACCTCACAAAGTGGCAGGACGATTTTCACGCCTACATGGTAGAGAAATATCCTGACTTGGAGCGTGGGGAGAGTGCCAGCAAGACAGGCAGAAAGCATATCCCCACCCGCCTTTTCAAACAGGCGGTTTCCCTCTCCAAACAGGCAAGGGCGATTGAATCGGCGCTGGATGGCATCAACCCGCTGAACGCAGGGAAGAAGAAAGAGGAAGCCCTCGCCATGCTGAAAAAGTGGTTCCCGCAGATGGAGAACTTTTCCGGGCAGTTGAAAAAGTACAAGGTCACGATTACCGACCTGCTGGAAGAAAACAAGAAGCTGGAAGCAAGGGCAAAGGCCAGCGAAAAAGGCAAGATGCAGGACACAATGGAACGAGCGAAGCTGGAAAGCGAATTACATAATATCCAGCGGCTCGTGGAGCGTATTTCCCCGGACGTGCTGGCGGAACTGAAACAACAACAGCAGTACGGAAAGGATAGGTGATTTTATAGGCAATATGGAGCATATCAGATATAAAAAAGAAACAGAGGTCGTGACCTTTCAAGGGAAAGAAATCACGCTGGAAAATCTCTCCCCGGTATTCACCCCAGAGCAGGAAGCGGCGAACCGCCGGGAGTTGGAACAACAGCTTTATGAGGTGTTCCGCAAGTACGCCGACAAGCGGCGGGCAGCGGAAGCCGGGGCGTAAGGTTTTCCAAAGGCAACATTGATTTACGGGGCTGCTGGCAGTATAATAGTATTGTCAGCAGCTCCGTTTCTTTTTGAAGAAAAGGAGCGACAAATGAACAATCGAATAGACGCGATTTATGCAAGACAATCGGTTGACAAAAAGGACAGCATTTCCATTGAAAGCCAGATTGAGTTTTGCAAATACGAATTGAAAGGCGGTAACTGCAAGGAATACACAGACAAAGGATACAGCGGCAAGAACACAGACCGCCCGAAATTTCAAGAGTTGGTGCGGGACATTAAGCGGGGCTTGATTGCAAAGGTCGTTGTTTACAAACTTGACCGTATCAGCCGTTCCATTCTGGACTTTGCCAACATGATGGAACTGCTCCAGCAGTACAATGTGGAGTTTGTTTCCTCTACAGAGAAGTTTGATACCTCCACCCCGATGGGGCGGGCCATGCTGAATATCTGTATCGTGTTCGCCCAGCTTGAACGGGAAACGATACAGAAGCGGGTGACGGACGCTTACTACTCCCGCAGTCAGCGGGGCTTCAAGATGGGCGGCAAAGCCCCCTACGGCTTCCATACGGAGCCTATCAAGATGGACGGTATCAACACAAAGAAGCTGGTGGTAAACCCGGAAGAAGCGGTAAATATCCGGCTGATGTTCGAGATGTACGCAGACCCGGCAACCTCCTATGGCGACATTACCCGGTACTTTGCGGAACAGGGGATTTTGTTCTACGGCAAGGAATTAATACGCCCCACGCTGGCGCAGATGCTACGCAACCCCGTCTATGTGCAGGCAGACCTTGATGTGTACGAATTTTTCAAAAGCCAGGGGACGGTGCTTGTCAATGACGCCGCTGACTTCACCGGCTTGAACGGGTGTTACCTCTATCAAGGCCGTGATGTAAAGCCGGACAAGTTGCACAATCTCAAAGACCAGATGTTAGTGCTTGCGCCCCATGAGGGGATTGTCCCGTCGGAAACATGGCTGGCCTGCCGCAAGAAGCTGATGAACAACATGAAAATCCAGTCCGCCCGAAAAGCCACCCACACATGGCTGGCAGGAAAAATCAAGTGCGGTAACTGCGGCTATGCGCTTATGAGTATCGTCAACCGGGTAGGCCGTCAATATCTCCGCTGTACGAAACGGCTGGACAACAAAAGCTGCGTCGGGTGCGGCAAGATTTACACCGCCGAACTGGAAACGGTAGTCTATCAGCAGATGGTAAAAAAGCTGGAAAGCCACAAGATGCTGACGGGCAGGAAGAAAGCGGCAAAGGCTAATCCTAAAATCGCCGCCCTGCAAGTGGAACTTGCCCATGTGGACGGCGAGATTGAAAAGCTGGTGGACAGCCTGACGGGGGCGAACAATGTCCTGCTCTCCTATGTGAATGTGAAGATAGCGGAACTGGACGGGCGCAAGCAGGAACTTGTGAAGCGGATAGCGGACTTGACCGTGGAAGCCATCAGCCCGGAACAGGTCAGCCAGATTTCCGGCTACCTCGACACTTGGGACAGCGTATCCTTTGACGACAAGCGGCGGGTGGTGGATTTGATGATTACCACCATAGCCGCCACAAGCGAAGCCATCAACATTACATGGAAAATCTGACGGGCAGCACACCTCCCGTCAGACCGTTACCCTGTGTAGTCCCTTGTAAACTGTACTTTACGATAGTGTCAGATTTTTCTTTTTCAATGATTTGCTTAAGGACTTCTTGGTGAAAGTTAATCTTTGTATTTGAGGATGATTTCTGCGCCATATGCACTGTCGTTGCGTAGAAAGACTTTGCAACAAAATAATCACCAATTAAGATTGAAGATAAATCGTAGCGTACAGCATCTATAAACACGCCTAGCGATTGCCCAAGAACGATTTGCGGTTGTCGAGTATAGCAGCCGTGTAAGTGGGAAACCGCGCCGTCAGTTATTTTTTCAACCAGCAAATCATAATTAGTTGTTAAAACGTAGTTGAAAAGTGCAAAGAACTGTTTTAGTACGTCTCTTTGGAAAAAGTCCCATTTTGACATCTGTTCAACATGATACCCATTTCCCACAAGCAGTATATTTGTAGCCAATAATAGTCTTAAATATGTAAACATGCCATTTTCACAAGTCTTTGAAAAATAGTCCGGCTGATTATTGGACCCAATACCTAGAGATTGCTCTGCGCCAATAGCTACTGCTTTCACAAATTTATTTGCTTCTGGTGATATATAGATGTTTGAGGGTGCTTGTGCTAGAACCAGAGCAAAATAAATAAGAATAGTCCAATATTCATAATTGACTTTGAATGCCGAATCACTGCTTTCTGCTTGCTTTATTAAATCTGTCACATAGTCTAAAGGTCCAAACCCCATAACCAACTTCGTATTGAACTTATTGTCAGTGATCCATTCAATTACTTGGGGATTAGTTATGCCTTTCGCAAAATTTACTGCATCAGAAAAAAAATCTAAAAATTCTTCCGCATTATGAATGACCTGCTCGAGATATTTGATAGTTGCTTTATAATTCGGCAAGAGCACGGGCTTCATTTTGGGGCTGACCACTTTATAGTCAGAAAATTTTACAATATGTGTATGGGTTTTGTATAAGTTTTCTCCCAAACTATTAAGAGTAAGCTGTGGTTCAAAATTTATGCTTAACCCATTTCCGCATAATAGGCTGGGGTTTGCGCTACTTGTAACTATGTTTTGGAACGTCTCATAAGATATTTCTTGGAAATTATTTTTCATTTAACTCTATTCTGCCTCCATAAGATATTGCATTTAGCGATCCAGAAAACGACAAAATATATTATACACTTAATCCGGTCCGCGCACAAGGTGTTTCGTAATATCTTGCACATAAGAAGGCTACCATTGTCAGTATCACTTGATACTAACAATGGTAGCTTTTAGTCAACCTAGGGGGTTCATACTCTGTTATATTTTTCAAATAAGTTTCTGGATCACCATTGAGAATTAAATTGGCATAGACAACATGCACTACGGACTGTCAACTGGGGATGTTAAGTTGAGGTTAGTTCCTTACCACTATTAACACAACGGGTTGGCGGTTTGTCCTTATTCTTTTTCCACTAAAAACGGCCCTCTAATGGGGCCTGCGGGAGGGGGTGAAAAACCAAGGCTGCACTTAAAGGACAAATTTTTCAGACCACGAAGGAGGTTAAAATGGGAGCCTGGGGCATCACCGTAAGGCAAAGTGACGATGGCCTAGACCTGCTGGACACTATTGTGGCAGAACAATTGAGAAACGTAAATTTTACTGTTTTCAATGTGTCGGAGGCCATTACACTTTTGAACCAAACCATTCAAGAGGAAATCGAGCAATACAAGCAGAAGCCGCCGTCGAAGATCACGGATTTCAATATCAGCGAAACGCTTATGCACGACTTTATCAATGCGGCACTTCTGGTTGCAGAGTGTCTCTACGACTATTATCAGACCGGTGAATTGGTCGTCTATGATTATATCGGTGAGAACTACGATCCGGTTGAGTACCATATCAAAAACTTCATTGTCACAAAAGCTGACTTGCAGCCCCTTCTGGCGGAGTTGGAAAACGTTCAAACCCCGGATCATTGGAAGTATCAGGGATGGGCCAGCGAAGAAATCCTCAAACAGTGGCTATTACATATCCAATCCGTTTATCAGACCTTAAAAGAACACTTATAGGAAGGAGGCCCAGCATGGCAGATTTACAGGCGGCGCTTTCGGAGGCTGTCAAGCTGAACCGGAGCATTTCGCAGTTTCTCAAATTCTCTACCTACACGGACTATGACGATCTGAGCGGCCTTGACATTGATTTTACCGATGGCGAGCAGCTTCTTCTTTGGGAGGAACTGCGGCGCATCACGGACAAGCTGGCGGACGTGGAGGAATACATTTCCTACCTTACCCGGCCCATCACGGAGGTCAGCCGTCTGCGGAAAGGGACCGCCGGGAAGTACCGCACGGCGAAGGGCCGCTACTACGATTGTTGCAGCAGCATCGAGGCCCTGGTAACGGACGAATACCACGATGTCCCCTACTGGACCCGGACTACCGTGGAACACAACGGAGAGGACTACTACCTCGTTGGCTACAAGGGCCTCCCCATGGAGGGGCTGCGCGTCCGTGTGAGATCGGCAGCATAATCCATCAGAGAAGCCCACCCGCAACTGACTATTACTTCCGCAGGTAAAGATAGGAAAGCAGCGGGTGATGGAAGAATCTGGACACAAGAGGCGGATGATGCTG
>QXXE01000055.1 GCA_009911355.1 Clostridiaceae bacterium
TTCGCATCCCGGGACAACTTACTTGAGAATTTCAACGCCGTTTCGGTTTGAAATGTTCGTGTCCCGCCGCCGTTTCGGGGTTTAACCGCCTTTTCGTGCCTGTTCCTGTTCAAACCCGCCCTTTCCCGGAATTCTCAAATTCGTTGTCTCCCGACAATTAGCAAGAGCCAATATTCCCGATTCTGTTATTCAATCTCTCATTGGCTGGGACTCTGCTGATATGGTCAATGTTTATAAAGATATTGATGCAGATGAAGAATTTGGAAAGTATTTCAAAGATGGTGAAGTTATTGGACAGAAACAAAGTAGTTTATCTGATTTGTAAGGAGGTGAGTTATGGCTTTAGTTGGAAATGACAACCCTGAGAAAATGTTTAATTTTCTTCGTCAACAGGGATTTACTGAAGCTGGATCGGCTGCTGTCGTAGGAAATGGGTATGCAGAATCCGGCTGTTCGCCCATTAATCTTCAGAATAATGGCAATAGAGAACTTGATATGACAGATGAACAGTACACCGCTGCTGTAGATAACGGTACATATACAAACTTTGTTAATGATAAATATGGCTATGGCATATTTCAATGGACATACTGGAGCCGAAAACAAAACCTTTTGAATTATGCAAAGTCTAAAGGCGTTTCGATTGGCGATTTGGAAATACACATGAATTTTCTTATGCAAGAACTTAATGCTGGATATAAGCCTTTGCTTAATATTCTTCGTACAAGTAATTCTGTGTCTGAATGTTCTAATGCGTTTATGTTACAGTTTGAACGTCCTGCCAATCAATCAGTTGAGAATCAAAATAAACGAGTAAGTTATGGACAAGAGTTCTACAATAAATTCTGCAAAAAAGGAGGTACAACTATGGGTTATACAAATAGTCCATTGGTAGACTGTGTAAAGATGAGTCCAAATCATAGTGGCAAACGCACTCATCGAATTGACCGTATTACGCCTCACTGTGTTGTTGGACAGTGTAGCGCAGAACGGATTGGCGATTGTTTTCCTGCCGGAAGAGAAGCAAGTTGCAATTATGGAATTGGATATGATGGGCGTGTGTGTTTAATTGTTGATGAAGCTAATCGTAGTTGGTGTACGTCCAGCAATGCAAATGATCAAAGAGCAATTACGATTGAATGTGCGTCTGACTCTACTCATCCATATGCGTTTAAGGATGCTTGTTATAAAAAGTTGGTGAAACTTTGCATTGATATTTGTCAGCGTAATGGCATTAAGAAAATGTTGTGGATCAACAACAAAGAGAAAGCATTGAACTATGAGCCAAAAGCTGGTGAAGGTATCTTTACAGTACATAGGTGGTATGCCAATAAGAGTTGTCCGGGTGATTGGATGTACAATCGTATGGGACAACTGTGTGATGAAGTCAATGCAGGATTAAATGGATGTAGTTATAATCCATCAGAGCAAGGCACTGTTGTAAATTATCAGGCCAAGGTTATTGCAGATGATGGACTAAATTGCCGTGATGAACCTAATGGAACAATTTTGATGGCATATCCCAATGGAGCAATTTTGACTATTACTCAAGAAAAGAATGGTTGGGGCTTTACTGGTGCTGGCTGGGTTTCGCTTCAATGGGTAGAAAAAATTTCTGATAATATTATGCAGGAGGATGATGATATGGATTTGGCAAAGTTTAAAGAGTTTTGGAATCAGATGCGGAAAGAACTTCAGGATAATGATAGTAGCGCATATAGCAAAGCTGCACGTGAATGGGCGACAAGCACTGGCTTGATTGCTGGTAATGGTACACAGATTAATGGTGAACCCAATTATATGTGGGCTGATATTTTGACACGTGAACAGTTTGTTACTGTTCTTTATCGGTTTGCTCAGATGATGGGTAAGGCATAAAAATGAGGTGATTTGTATGGGTGGAAAGCATTTGAAAAGGCGAAAAGGTCTTTTTTACCATCTCATACATCTTGGGTTTACTAATCGTCTTGCTCTTTACATTATGATTTTTCTTGCTGCTGGCTTGGCTGGCGGCTTTTATCTTGCTTTAAAAAGTATTCAATATAATTATGCTGGCGCACTTGCTTGTTGGACTATTGTATTTACTCCTATTGGTACAGCCGCCAGTATTGTATTGAGTCAAATTGTACGGAAAAGTACGATTGAAAATTCAAGCGCAGATGGTGAAGGAATTAAATACGCCGCAGCAAAAGCGAATGGATTTGTTCAAACTGGATCAGATGATAGTCCGGGAATTTAAGGAGGTAATGATATGGAATATATGCAGTATATTGTTTCTATTCTTGCTGGTCTTGCAGCAGTTATTCCTTTGGTAATTAAACTGGTAGAGTATGTACAGAAAGCGACAAAGGAAAAGAATTGGAACAAGTTGGTTTCTATGGTAATTGACTTAATGCAGACAGCAGAATCCAAACTTGAAAAAGGCGCAGACAAAAAGGAATGGGTTTTGGCAATGGTTAAATCTTCTGCCGATACCATTAATTACGATGTAAACATGGATGAGGTTGGAGCCTTGATTGATAGTCTCTGCGATATGAGTAAAATAATTAATACTCCAAAAGTTTCTGAAACTAAAATGAAATAACAATGAATACAAACATAGTGACAGGAGGTGTGTAAGATGAGCCTTATGGAAATCAAGGAGTTGTTGTCTGAAAATACTGGTACACTTCTTGCTATTGTGGCTATTGCTATGACGTTGATTGAGGTAACACCAATTAAGGTAAATCCGTGGTCTGCTTTTGGTCGTTGGATCGGACGTATCTTTAATGGGGATGTTTTAAAGAAGTTGGATACTTTAGAAAAAGGGCAACATGAGACACGTAAACGGCTGGATGAGCATATCCGTGTAGATGATGAGCGTGATGCAAATTTACATAGACAGCGTATTTTACGCTTTAATGCTGATCTTATGAAAGGTGACGATTGTTATACACATGAATATTTTGTAGACGTGTTACATGATATTGATGAATATGAGGATTTCTGTGAAAGTCATCCGGGTTATAAAAATAACCGGGCAGTAATGGCAATCGCAAATATTAAGCGTGTTTATGAGCAACACGAAAAAGACGAAGATTTCTTGATTTAAATAAATTTAGGGGTACAGGTTTATAGCCTGTACCCCTATTTTTTACGGATAGTAAGAAATAGGGGTACAGGTTTATAGCCTGTACCCCTATTTTTTACGGATAGTAAGAAATTTGAAAACCACATCGAGTCTTTTTTCATTTGGTGTAAAACTGGTGTAAGATTCAAAATGCCATGTCTGGCATTTGAACTGTCATTGTCCTAAATTGCCTTGTTTTGTACTGTTTTCTACGATTATTGTAATACTTTAAGCCTGTTTTGGAAAAACGTTTACATATCTGACGGATTGCAGACTGCAAAGGGTGGGGTACCGCATAACGGCAATCCCCCGCCAAACAGCGTTTATGCAGGTTGAGCGCAGGACTGTTACTTGTGCGCCTGCGTGTCCTTAAGCACCACGTCATGCGCGCCGCCTTCCACGATGGAGGTTGCCGACACGAGGGTGATCTTGGCGCGCTGCTGCAATTCTGGGATGGTAAGCGCGCCGCAGTTGCACATCGTCGAGCGCACCTTATTCAGCGTCAGCGTGACGTTGTCCTTGAGCGAACCCGCATAGGGCACATAGGAGTCGACGCCTTCCTCAAACGAAAGCTTTTTCGCGCCGCCCATGTCATAGCGCTGCCAATTGCGCGCGCGGGACGAACCTTCGCCCCAGTATTCCTTCATAAACTGTCCGTTAATGTTGACCTTGTTGGTGGGCGACTCGTCAAAGCGGGAGAAATAGCGCCCGAGCATAATGAAGTCCGCGCCCATCGCGAGCGCCAGTGTGACGTGGTAGTCCTGAACAATGCCGCCGTCGGAGCAGATGGGGACATAAATGCCGGTTTCCTCGAAATACTCATCGCGGGCGGCTGCGACTTCGATCAGGGCGGTTGCCTGGCCGCGCCCGATGCCCTTCTGTTCGCGTGTGATGCAGATCGAGCCGCCGCCGATGCCGATCTTGACGAAGTCCGCGCCTGCTTCGGCCAGGAAGCGGAAGCCCTCGCGGTCGACGACGTTGCCTGCGCCGACCTTCACATCGTCGCCGTAGCGCGCCCGGATCCAGTCGATGGTGCGGCTCTGCCATTCGGAAAAGCCCTCTGACGAGTCGATGCACAGCACGTCCGCGCCCGCTTCGATGAGTGCGGGGACGCGTTCTGCGTAGTCGCGGGTATTGATGCCTGCGCCGACGATGTAGCGCTTGTCCTTGTCGAGCAGCTCGAGGGTATTTTCCTTGTGGGTGTCGTAGTCCTTGCGGAAGACCATATAGACGAGGTGCTGGCGGCTGTCTACGAGCGGCAGGGAGTTGAGCTTATGGTCCCAGATAATGTTGTTGGCTTCCTTGAGCGTCGTATCGGCGGGGGCGGTGATCAGCTTTTCGTAGGGGGTCATGAAGTCGCGTACCTTTTCGGAGCCGGTCATGCGGGACACGCGGTAATCGCGGCTGGTGACGATGCCGAGCAGGCGGCCGTTTGCGGTCCCGTCCTCGGTGACGGCGACGGTCGAATGCCCGGTGCGTTCTTTCAGTGCGAGGATGTCGTCGAGGGTTGCGTCGGGCTGGATGTTGGAGTCGGAGACGATGAATCCGGCTTTATAGGCTTTCACGCGGGCGACCATTGCCGCTTCGTCTTCGACGCTTTGGGAACCGTAGATAAACGAGATGCCGCCTTCCCGTGCGAGGGAGATCGCCATGCGGTCGTCGGAGACCGCCTGCATAATCGCGGAGACCAGAGGGATGTTTGCATAGATTGCGGATTCCTCTCCGCGGCGGTATTTGACGATGGGGGTACGGAGGCTGACGTTTGCGGGCATACACTCGCAGGAGGAGTAGCCCGGGACGAGCAGGTATTCGCTGAAGGTGTGGGAGGGTTCGGTAAAGTAATGCGCCATACTGCTTAACTTCCTTTCTCGTTTGTCCGATTTTTCCTTGACATTTTAATTATGATTAAGTACCATTATAGCCGACGGGGGGTGGATTGTAAACCCTTTCGCACCTCCGAAATTTCGCCATTTTTCCCCATCCTTTCTATGCATTTTGCGAAAGGGGGAAGGGCACCTATGGTTCCCTTCCCCCTCTCGCGCTCTCCCCATCCCTCCTCCGGGCCGTTTCCGGCGTACTGCAAGCCTGCACGTCCCGCCCCTCCGGGGCGCGCCGCACAAAGGCTTGCAAAGCGGCTGCGGTGCTCCGGGCTTCCGCGGGGGAGGTTTTATTTTCTGCCTGCCGCCCCCGTTCCCGCCCGTTGCAACCCGTTCTGTTTCTGGCGCAGGGGGTCTTTCTGCGCTGCCGCGCCCGCCTATCCCCCGGCGGGCTCCTTTCCCTTTTTGGCTGCGCCGTTTCGCCCGCCGCCGCCAAAAAAGGCGCGGCGGGGGGCGCGCCTCCCTTCACAGCGCGCCTCCCCCAAGGGTAGGCGCTGCCCGCAAAAAAGGCGCACACACCCCTGGACTTTTCCACGCTGATATGATAAACTGATAGCAGCGGCAAGCCGCACGCCCAAAAGGCAAAGCATGGTAATGCATGGTAATGTAAGGTAAGGTGCTATTAAAATAATGAATCCGCCCATCCCGAAATCACGCAAAGCGCTTCGCGACAAGCTGATCGAAGCGGCAATCGCAAAATTCGAATCCATCAGCCCTGGAACCCACCAATCCTTCTGGGAGATCGTAATCTCCGACATCGAGTATCACGCACAAGGAAACAGCGGCAACAAGAACAATCATTTTAACGAAAACAGGCAAGTGATCGGGATTACCGCGCTGGTCACCTCCGGCGAAAAGCACGGGGCCTTGCTTGCAAGGGCGGTTCAGTGCGCTGGCCTGCTGCTGCTTTCCTTCCTGGTCAGCTGGTTTGGCAGCAACCGCCTCGTGTCAATGGTGGTAAGCCTTCTGGTTCTCATTTTGCTCTCGGGCAGCCTTTACCTGACCTACAATGCGCAGGCCAAACGCATGCAGCTCGCCCTGCGGCAGTATGGCGAAACGTGGGTGCGCCATTCGGCAGCGCTATTCGAATACGAACAGGAGCTGCTTCGATTCGTTTACGACCTGGACCCCTACGACGCGGTCCCGCCGCAGCTCCAGCCGAAACGGTTCCAAACGCAGATACTGCAAATCCGTGCCCGCAATCAGGCGCGCTTCGAATCCAACATGTCCGGTTTAGCCGCATGTGTCGAACAGCCGCCCGAAAATACATAAAAATAGCGTTTTACCCAAAATAATGCGCAGAAATCGACGAAAGATGTTAACGCCCTGTGCATATACTGCTGATGGCAGCTGCTGTTAGTCAGCTGTAACTGAAATGTTGTTGACAAACCGCAAAACACAGCGTAAAATATGAATACAGGCTTTTATATGATGGCGATTTTGCTGTTGTTTATGAACTTTCTGTAAATTTTCTGTAACATTTTATGCCTCCCAACAATCCTTGGTTAGGTTCATAATCAAATGGATCTATACTAGGTGATAACTTGGAAGCACACCCAGTGGCGGAAAAAGCCCGCCGATGCGCGTGTGGGCAATTTTCAAACAAGGTCATCCCTAGATGCAATACCGCGTGCGCAAATCCCTGCTTTACAAAACATCCGCACGATTGAAAAGGAAGATATAGATGAAGAATGCAAAGGTTGCTGTGCTTCCGGCAAACGGGACGGGAGCTTCCACGCAAAGGCGGGAAAATCTGAGAGGGGATTTTTTGGCCTTTTTTTCGTATATCTTTGCGACTTATCACGATTTCCCCTACAAAGTCCTGCTGGCGCGCGGCTGTTCGACCCTGTTTGAAGCGCAAAAGGAGAACCGCTTCGACATCCCTCCCGGCTCGCTGATGACAGACAGCGGCCTTCTCGCCCGCGCAGGCGATTTGGTAACCCACCTAAAGCAGCACGGCAAATTCCCCTCGATCGTGCTGATTGACGATATTATGGTCTATGGCCGCGCGATGAACGCAGTTCTTCTGGGCCTCGAACGGCAGATTTCCGCGCTTCTTCCCGGCGAGGGGCTCAGCTATAACGAACGCGAGATCCGGCACAAGCTTTCCATCGCGGTCCGCATCGAGGTCTTTGCCTACCACGGCGACGCGCTGCTGCTCTATCCGGAATACCAGCGCTGCCGTAGCCAGGCCGGATGGTCGCGTGGGCAGCGTCCCATGCGGGAATTCCGCAGGCTGACGCTGGACATGGCCAGTGTCACCGCCCATTCAGATGTGGCAAACGCATCCTACACCATCTCGGCGCGCCTGCCGAAAAAGCGCCCGCAGGCCGACGCCCAGCTCTCCCGCCTTGCGTCTTACCTGGCAAACGCCGGGTACTCCCGCGAGGTCCATCATGGCATGACGGTTTTCCAGAAGTATAGCCCCGACCCCCAGCGGGCCAGCGCCGTCTTGACCCTGCGTGTTTTGCCGCGCCCGGGGGCCTACCGCATCGTGCCGTATATCTTTGTTGCCGACCTCTCGCGGGATGAGTTTTCCTCGGTGACGCAGCTGCTCGACCGCACCTTCCGGCTCAAATTCCGGGGCTCCTTGTTATCCGACCCCGCGATGAACCAGCGTGTCCGCTGCGAGCTTTGCGCAATGATGCTGAACCACCTGCTTCTCGAAAGCATCATCACCGGCGCCGGCTTGTCCAGGGATTGTTTTACCTTCGATTCCGAAAAGATCATCCGGAGCTTTGGCGGCGACAAGCCCGCCCGCAACTTCATCCGCGCCTTTTTACGCAACGCACCCAAACTCGCGGACAGCTGCATCCGGGAATTCCTTTCCCTCCCCTTCCTCGAGTCCTTCCCCTTCCCCGTGCCGTCCCTTTCCGACCGCGTGCTCGATTTGGACGAAACGCAGGAGCTGCTCGAACAGCGCGTGTACACCCGCAGCGTCAACGCCGAACGCGTTGCCTATCACACGATCAACGGCGGCCTCAGCCGCAGCATGATCCAAAACGGCAAACGCTCGGTCTGCATATTCCTCCTGCTGAAAAACCTCAGCAAAATGCTGCAAGGCACCGGCAAGCAGCTGGATATCCGCAAGGTGTTCACCTGCCTGCTGTACCTCATGGACTGCGGCTATACCGCAACGATTGTACGCGACCTGTATGACGGGGAATATTATTGCCACTGCATGCGGGTCGGCGAGGTCTCCCTTTCCCTCATGCCGGTCAAGTACCACAGCTTCATCCCCCTGCTGATGGAGATGGAGCGCTACTGCCTGTGGGGCTGGAAGGATATGGAGTGGAAAATCCGGGAATATGTCGGCGATACGCTGGGCGAGCCCGCCCTCGCCGGACAGCTTTGGGCCCTGACCGAGAGCATCCACCGCTCCGGCCAGCGCTTCCTCGACTGGGCCGAGCCCGCCGGGCCGGATGACGAAGCCATCCGGGCTTACCGGGATTGGAAGCATTTGTCTTGACCTGTCGGATCCTTGGTGTTATAATTAAATAAGAACCCGTATTCACAAACAGGAACGGTTCGGCGGCGTCAGCACGGCGGCCTCCCCCAGCCTAGTGGGTACCGGCAAATAGAGGGCAGAAGCACATGTTTCTGCCCTTCTCTTATATCAGACCAGGACGGAAAAGGTAGAGGAAAAATGGAGAATGTGCAACAAAGTAAAAAATGGTTATGGGACGCAAAGGGCGGGCAGCCGATCCGGATCACCGTCCGCCACGGGGACGAATACCGTTCGCGCATTGCCTGCATCTATCAGGAGGACAGCTTTTTCTACAGCGCTTACCAGCAGGCCGGGCGCTGCGTTGCGGAGATCATCCTTGCGACACAGCGCTACTGCGGCACGCCGGGCAGCCGGGCAGCCGACCCCTGCGACAGCGGCGGGGACGCATGGGTCTCGGAGTCCGCGCGGCTCGCGGCCTTCCCGAATAATATCATAGCCTTCTGCGGCGAGCGCGGCAGCGGCAAAACCAGCGCGATGGTTTCCTTTTCCCGCGCCCTTGACCGTTTCCGCGCGCGCATTGCAGGCCGGGACGAAGACACGGTGCGCTTCTGGAACGCCTGCATGCCGGAGGGGCTGCGCGACCTCAGCAGCTATTGCTTTGAAGTGCTCGACTCGATCGACCCGACCTCAATGGAACAGACCGATTCCATCCTGCGCATCATTTTATCCCGTCTGTTCGACCGTTTCCAGAGTGCCGCGAAGGACAGCGCGCAGATCGACTACCGCAACGACCGCGACGCGTTCCTCCTCGATGAGCGCGAGCAGCGCAGGCAGCGGCTTCTACAGTCCTTCCAGGAGTGCTTTAAGGCGCTTGACACCCTGAAAGACAAGAAAAACGAGGACGTCTATTATGACGACCTGAGCTACCTTGCCGACCTGGGCGACAGCTCCAAGCTCAAGCAGAAATTGCAGCGCCTGGTCGAAGAGCTTTGCCGGCTGCTCACATCCGGCCAGAAGCAGTGCTTCCTGGTGCTCCAGATCGACGACGCCGACCTCAACGCCCAGCACGCCTTCGCAATCATGGAAGACCTGCGCAAGTACATGATGCTCCCGCGGGTGATTATCCTGCTTTCGGCCGAGCTGCGCCAGCTCGAAGCGGTTGTCGAGCAGCATTATATGGACGAATTCCGTTCCTTCATCGACTGCACCGCTTCCCTGCGCAACCACGAAACCGTCGCCGACCAGATCCGTTATCATGATGCTGCCGAAAATTATATTGACAAGCTGTTCCCTGGGGCGCATCAAATCCATCTCCCCGACGTCGACCGCGCCCTCCACAACGCCTTTCAGGAGCTCACCCTTTCCTACATGGACGGCGGCGAAGACCTGCTCCGCCATCGCCAGATGGAGTACCAGACCCGCCTGCTGCGGATGATCTACGACAAGACCCGGATCATCCTGCTCAAGCCCAGCCACCACCGGCACGATTTTATCCCGTCCACCATGCGAATGCTGACCCATTTCCTCGCCGTCCTCTGCCCGCTGCCCGATCTCGACGAGCATGTCACCTTCGACCAGCTTTATTTATGGAACGAGGAGGACAACCCCGAAGAGCTCCAATTGGAAGGGGTTTTGGAGGAACGCAGGAAATGCCTGCATAACCTGCTGAGCCTGGAACAGTATTTCCGCCATTCCTGGTGCCATTTGAACCTGAGCGCAAAGGAACAGATCGAAATGAGCAAGCTGTTCCAGGCCCCGTTTTCCGAAATGCACCAGCAAAGCTTCTATCTCATCCAGGCGCTTTCCCATCACGCGCCGCAAAAGCCGAAAAGCTGCACCTATGCAGAGATCTTCAACAGCCTGCGCCATTTAGGGGATTCTTTTTACCGCGGCCAGTATGCCATCAAGTTTGCGGTGGAATTTCATTATACCCTGTCCATGCATCGCAAATTGATCACGCAGCGGGGCTCCGAAGCGGAGAAACGGGAACAGCTGTGGGCATTCATCGGCTATGCGCCAATCGACATAGAGTCCATGAATGTCAATAAAAAGCTCTGGCCCTATTTGCATTTCCGGCTGGTTGGCAAAGATATCCCGGTAAATGACCTGCACAGCAACCCACGTTTGAAAAACCTGGTTTTTGAGGACTGCGAAATAATCTTAGATAAAACAACGCTCGCCGACGTCCTATCCCAAAACACCGTCCATGTCCAATCGTTTGTTTATAATCTGTCCCGGCTGCTGGCTTCCAACACGCTCTGGCCCCTGAAAGAATCGCCGGACAGCCACAAGCAAGACTATTCCATGATATCCCCCATACAATTTTTAATTAACACGGATATGCAAAACGCCTTTTTAAAGCTCATAAACCGGATATCCGAATTCCCCTCCCTTCCCCTGAGCAACTTCATCATCTCAATTCTGGAAAAATTCAACCAGCAGCTGGACCGCTGCGGGATACCGGTCCAGTGGGATTTAAACCAGCCGCCGTATCAGCTGATTGACGAATTTGATCATTGGCTGAAAACGCTGCCAAAGGGTAGCAAAAGCAACAAATCCGCCAGATAACCCAAACGGAAAGGGGGCTGTGCCTTGAAAAGCAAACGCAGGCACCTTGACATCCTGTTCCGGCGCATCCAGCCGGAAGCGGTTTACAACAGCCTGGGCGGCAATGCCGCACTGGGGGCCCGCCCCTTCCGGGTGACCAGCCACGCGGTCGGGGAAGCGGTCTACCTGCACTACGCGCGCAGCGTATTTGAGCCATTTTCGGACGATGAAATCGGGAACCTGTACCGCCACATGCAGGAACTGATGCAGTACCGCGACGGCCGGGGCGCCAAGAGCGTCTTTGCCCTGCTCCCGCACTATACCGAGGGTGTCCTGCGGGAGCAGGAGGGCTTTCCGGTGTGCCGCGCGGAGGAGTTCCTCAACTGGCGGTCGATTTCCTTCCTGCTGGGGCAGGATCTGCTGACAACATCGCATTTTGCCTTCCGCGACGCGCAGTCCGGCCCGCGCAGCCGCAGCTTCAGCTGGCCTGCCGCCATCCGGTCGGACGACCCATGCATCCGGGCGCTCCTGCGGCGCGGCGTCAGCGAAAACCACTACCACCTGTACGGCTCAACCCAGTCCTTCGCGCTGTCCTGGATGTGCCTGATGAACCATCCGCGGCAAATCGGGCGGTATCTGCGGGAGCAGCGGACTGCGGGGCATATGTTCGAGAATTTACAGGACACCCCGAACCTCGGGGAAATGGACGTGCATCTGCCGTGGGAGGAGCGGCTGTATATTGCGGCGGAGCTGCGCGCCCTGCTGTATGAAGCCTGCCAGAGCTGGCGCTGCGGGGGCTCCCCCGCAGCCTGCACGCCGCCGGTCCTGGGGACGGCGGAAACGGTCGAGGGCGAGGCGGCGCAGAACAGGGACGGAAGTCCGGCCTTTGCGTCGATCGTGCATGTATTCCGGGCGTTCCAGGCTTCCGTAACCAAGCGGAAGGAGGCCGCTCAGCGTGTCGGGCGGCTGCGCTTCGGGCACGGGGTGCGCTATCTCCAGCCGGACGGCCGGGCGGTCTGCCTGGATTACGCGATCCCGTGCCTGCCGGACGGCCACGCTGCCGGGCGGCAGGGCGAAGGGCAGCCGTGGGACGGCGCTTTCCGCGCGCTGAGCGGCGAGCGCAGCTTTTTATACGGCTGCTTCCTGATGAGCTTCCGGAACATCTTCTCACAGGCCGAGCAAGACCTGTTCTACCTGTACCTGCTGCTGAAATCGCAGTTCCGCAGCGAGCTGATCCAGGTAAACAAGCGGGTGGGCTTCCGCAACTTCTCGTCCTATCAAGACCGCAAATATGACTTTTTCGGCTCCATGCCGGAGTACGCGAACGAGTCGGTACGGCTGTCGGCGGGCGCGTCGCTGTGCGACGGCAGCATGCAGTCGCTGGAGCTGCGCATCGGGCCGGGGCGTTCCCCGCAGGAGACCGCGCAGGAGGTGCTCAAAATCGACTCGCTCGCGCAGTTTGCGTGCAGGGGGAAGCGGGTCAGGCAGGACGAGGTCATCCGCGACTGCCGCAGCGCGCCATGGTTTTACACGCTGCATTTTCTCAAACGCAAGCCCAGCGCGGGCGGCTGCGGCATCCATTCACCCCGGAACGCCAATGTCCGGAACACCGTCCGGCAGCAGGCGGCGGCGCTTGCTGCGGCGCTGTCTCAGAACGGCCCCTTGTGCGGTCGTATCCGTGGGATTGACGCGGCAAGCAATGAGATCGGCTGCCGCCCCGAGGTCTTTGCGCCCGATTTCCGTTTTCTGCGCAGCCTGCATCCCAACCCCACCCCCGGGCGCGGCTGCGCGGCGCGCGGGCTGTTTCCGCGGCTCGGGATTACCTACCATGTCGGTGAGGATTTCCTGGATATCGCAGACGGCCTGCGGGCAATCGACGAGGCTGTCCGCTTCCTCGAGCTTCAGCGCGGCGACCGGCTGGGGCATGCGCTGGCGCTGGGCGTCGACCCCCGGCAGCATTACGCGGGCAAAGGCCGCCAGATCATGCTCCCCAAGCAGGACTGGCTGGACAACCTTGTCTGGCTGCTGTACCGCGGCAACGAGCTAGGGGTTACCATCCCAAGCCAATGCCGAGTGCAGATGGAAGTGGAAGCACAAAAGCTGTTCCAGGAAATCTGCGGGAAGGACGTGCGGCACGGCATCCTGCTGGACTACTACCAGGCATGGAAGCTGCGCGGGGATGCGCCGGAGCTGTACCAATCGGGCCGTTTTGCGCCCCCCGGGGAATGGCCCTGCCCGCCCTACCAGTCTGCGCAGTATCAGCGCAGCGACGCGCTGGCGCTCCTGCGGGGGCAGGAGGCCGTCGCGCAGCTGTACTGGTTCTACCACTACGGCAGCCGCAAAGAAGGGGAAAAGATCGAAGTCATCCAAGTGCAGGACTGGTACATCGACCTGCTGTACAGCTTTCAAACCCAGCTCCAAATTGAGCTTGCAACCCGCGGGATCGCGATTGAGTGCAACCCCACCTCGAATGTGCTGATCGGCACCTTCGGGCGCTACGAGCGCCATCCGATCTTCCGTTTCAACCGCTATCAGCTGGACGCCGGGGCGGACGCGCCATGGTCGCCGCAGCTTTCGGTCTCGATCAACACCGACGACCAGGGCGTGTTCGATACCAGCCTTGCGAACGAATATGAACTGATCGCCGCATGCCTGCGCTGGCAGAAGTCGGGGAAGGTGCCGCGCTATCACAACGACTGCATCTATGGCTATCTGGACCACGTCCGCGAAATGGGCAACCTCCAAGTGTTCCCAGGCGCGGAGCAGCTGCCATAACAGGAACCGTCAGCGAATCGATCAATAAGCGAAAGCTCAAAACACCTCAAAAAAAACCGCTGGCGTTATCATGCCAGCGGTTTTCCAAATCGAAAGACCAATCACGAACCCACTCAAAAGGCCCCTTTTGACCAGCCCGCCGCCGTTCTGGCGGGCTGGGTCACGGAGCGTGAAAGTCGTGCAGAAGCCCCAAGCCCCCGTCCCGCCCGCAGGCGAGGGAGAGATGCGCAAGCATCTCGGGGGTCTGGGGCGGAAACCCCAGCGGGTGCAGGGCAGCGCCCTGCCGCCCGCCGCGCAGGCGCGGGGTGCAGGGGCAGAGCCCCGCCGCCCGCCGCGCAGGCGCGGGGTGCAGGGGCAGAGCCCCGCCGCCCGCCGCGCAGGCGCGGGGTGCAGGGGCAGAGCCCCGCCGCCCGCCGCGCAGGCGCGGGGTGCAGGGGCAGCGCCCCGCCGGCCGCCGCGCAGGCGCGGGGTGCAGGGGCAGAGCCCCGCCGCCCGCCGCGCAGGCGCGGGGTGCAGGGGCAGAGCCCCGCCGCCCGCCGCGCAGGCGCGGGGTGCAGGGGCAGAGCCCCGCCGCCCGCCGCGCAGGCGGCTCCGCAGTAACGGTCAAGCATGGAGCAGCGCGCGGTAGCCGTCTTCTGAGCGCACCTGCCCCACCGCGCAAAGCGACACCTGGTCAAACCGCAGCAGCCGCTGCGCAACCCGCTGAACGTCCTCCCCCGTCACCGCATCATACCGCTGCACAATTTCCTCCGGCGGGATCACGCGCCCGAACGCAAGCTCACTGCGCCCAATGTGGTTCATCCGCGCGCTCGTCGATTCCAAGCTCATCAGCAGGTTTGTCTTGAGCTGCTCCCGGCAGCGCCCAAGCTCGTCCCGCGTCGGGCCATCCTTCCAGAACTGCGCCAGCTCCTCAAAAATCAGCGCCAGCGCCTTTTCCTCCATCTGCTGCCCGAGCGCCGTATAAATCGACAGCATCCCCGTCTCCGCATGGGACGTCGCATACGAATACACCGAGTAGCACAGCCCGTTTCGCTCGCGCACGCTCTGGAACAGCCGCGAGGACATCCCGCCGCCCAGGATCGCGTTCAGGATTTGCAGCGCGTACCGGTCCGGGTCGTCCAGCGCCAGCCCAGGGAACCCAATCGCAATATGGTTCTGCTCAATCTCCTTGGGGCGCACGCAGATTGCAGGGCGGTACGCAGCCGGGACAATGGTGTGCCTGCCCTCGCCTTCCATCTCAGAAAACAGGCCGCATATGTAGTCCAGGTCAGCCTGCGTGTAGCGCCCGGACAGTGCAATTACCGTATCGGCCGGGCGGTAATGCCCGCGCAGGTAGTCGTGCAGCGTTTCGGTGGTCATGGCTTCGAGCGTTTCGCGCGTACCCAGGATTGGCCGTCCAAGCGCGGTCCCGGCGTAGCAGCTTTCAAACAGCTTTTCGGTAACAACGTCCTCCGGGGAGTCCTCGTACATGTCGATTTCTTCCAGCACTACGCCGCGTTCCAGCTCAAGCTCTTTCTGGGCGAACAGGGAGTGCATGAACATGTCGGCGAGGATGGACACGCCGGTTTGCAGCTTTTCGTCCAGGACTTTCATGTAGTAGCAGGTGCATTCTTTGGTGGTGAATGCGTTGACTTGCCCGCCGAGGGCGTCAAAGGCGATCGCGATATGCTGAGCGGAGCGTTTTTCGGTGCCTTTAAAGACCATGTGTTCGATGAAGTGGGAGATGCCGCAGGATTCTTCGGGTTCAAAGCGGCTGCCGTTGCCGACCCAGATGCCGACGGAAGCGGTGCGGACGTGGGGGATGGGATCGGTGACCACGCGGACGCCGTTTGGCAGAATGATTTTTTGTTCCATAATTTCAGTATCCTCATTTCAGGCAGGGCCTGCCGAAATTCCGCAATTTTCGCGGTAATAAAAGTATTATACCACATACGCACGCAAAAATTAAGCCCTATCGACAGAAAAAGCTCTGGAAAGTTACGCCCTCAGGTGGCCCTGCCCCTGCACCCCGCGCCTTCGCGGCGGGCGGCGGGGCTCCGCCCCTGCACCCCGCGCCTGCGCGGCGGGCGGCAGGGCTCTGCCCTGCACCCGCTGGGGCTTCCGCCCCAGACCCCTGAGATGCTGACGCATCTCTTATTCGCCTGCGGGCGGGACGAGGGGCTTGAAGTTAGTCAATGAGCGTTCCACGGGTGACTGCTCCCCCGCGCGAAAAGCCGCTGGCATGACGGCACCAGCGGCTTTTCTTCGCGCCCTACAAACTCTCCGCGCAGAAAAAACAGCGCGCAGGCTCATTTTGCTGCCTGCACGCTGCATTTGCTTACGCTTTATACAAGCCCTGCGGGCCCCTTCGGCTGCTGCTCAGCCTGGGCGGGCTGCTCGGCCTGCTCCACCGGCTTTGCCGCCGTGACCGTCCGGGTCGTCCCGCCGGAAATGTACGTTTTCCCGCATTCCGGGCAAATATCCGTGTGCAGGGTAACGCTCTGACTCACCACGCGGCGTTCCTCTCGCTGCGCCTTTGCCTGCTCGCGCACCACGTGTTCCATCTCGTGCCCGCGCACTGCGGATGCTGCGTTTTCGGGCGCGATACGCGTCGGGGTCTGGTAGGACACGCCCGGATCATCCGAACCGTCCTGATATTTCCGCCCTTCGCAGGTCTCGCACCGGCCCTCTTCCGCAGCCTTCTGCACGCCTTCCGCACCCTGCGCCGCATCGTCGCCGGGGTACTGGATACGCAGCCGCGCCGCGCTCTCGCCCGCATCTACGCCGGGGTAGCCGGGCACCTTCGCCCAAGCGCCCTCTGCGGTGTTCGGCGCTGCCTGCTGCTGCGCCGCGTTCGGGAACACTGGTACAGCCGCCGCTTGATTACCCTGCGGGTAAGCCGCCGCGCTCGCCTTTGCGGCGGGGAGCCCTGCTGCTTCCGTTTTCACGCCCATACCAGGCAGCCCTGCCGCCGTCTTGCTGCCCTGCGCGCTGCCGCCGTCCTCGGGCTGGATGCGCAGCCGCACCGCTTCCTCCGCCGCGTCCAGGTTCCAGGACGGCACGCGGGAAGCCTTCGCCGCAGCGCTGTCCGCCTGCACCGGTGGTGCGGGACGCACCCGTTCTACCGGCGTTTCCGGCTGCGCGGCCTTCTTTTGCCCCACCGTGACCGGGAGCTTTCCGGTTGCCTGCGCGGTGCGCACTGCTGCCTGCGCGCCATAAATCCCGCCGTAGGAGCCGCCGCCCGGGAAGCTGTACCGGGCGTTCAGACCGCCGATCCCTGAGATCCCAATCATGCAAATCACCTCTCTGCCCTTGTTATCTATACTTTATTATAGCAGGTTCCCGCCATCTTGCAAGAGGGTTTCCGAAAAATGCGGGAGATTTCAGAAAAGAGGGCGCAGCCTCTAAAATGTCCTGTACCGCTGCCAGCCGCTTTGACAGAAATCCCCTCCCCGGGCGCGGTATCATAAAAAGCAGGAGGGATGCGGATGGTGATTTATGTTGACGAGCTGGCGGTACTGAACGCGCTGATTGACTACTGCCTGCTTGCGGCGACTGCACAGCTGGGCGGCTTGCCGGTACGCCGGCCGCGGCTGGCGTTAGCGGCGGCGCTGGGCGGGCTGTACGCGGCGGCGATGCTGATATTCAGCGGTGCGGCGTGGCTCCCTGTGCGGCTGACTGTCTGCGTCTGCTTGGTGTGGGCGGCATTCGGGCGGCGCAATCTCTTACGCAGGTCAGTGCTGTTCGGGGCGGTGAGCTTCGGCTTTGCCGGGGTGGTACTGCTTGCGAGCGAGTTATCGGGGCGTGCGCTATACCGTGCGGGGGTATACCGGCTGACGGTCCCCCTCCGGGTGCTGCTTTTGGCGGCGGCGGTCGGCTGGGCGGTATCGGGGCTGCTTTTCCGCGGGAGCGCCCGGCACGGATTCCTCCAACGGGACACGCGCACGCTTGTCCTGTCCTTCTGCGGGCGCGAGACGCAGGTGACGGCGCTTTGCGACACGGGCAACGAGCTGACCGACCCGGCGACCGGCCTTCCTGTGCTGATCCTGGAACCTGAGGCAGCGGAGCGCCTGCTCCCGCCGGAGCTTACGTGGCTGGTACGCGAGCTGACGGTAAACAACGCATCTGCGCTGCTGCCGCGCATCCCGAGCGGGCTGCGTCTCCGGTTCCGGCTGATCCCTTACCGGTCCCTGGGCTGTCCGGGCGGCTTGCTGCTGGCCTTCCGTCCGGACGAGGTACGGGGCAGCCCGCCGCTTCTTGCGGCAATCAGCCCTTCATCGGTCAGCAACGGCCGCTACGACGCCCTGGCAGGCTGAGCTCGTGCCGCGCCCGCTCCTGCGCCAGCGGGGCTCCGCCCCTGCACCCCGCGCCTGCGCGGCGGGCGGCAGGGCGCTGCCCTGCACCCCGCGCCTGCGCGGCGGGCGGCAGGGCGCTGCCCTGCACCCGCTGGGGCTTTTCGCCCCAGACCCCGAGATGCTTGCGCATCTCTTTCTCGCCTGCGGGCGGGACGGGGGCTTTGGGTGTTCCTCGATAGGGGACATGCGCAGTGACCCAGCCCGCCATAAGGACAGCGGGCCGGGTCGGGCGGATGCCCCTGCCGCCGCCCTTCCCGCCCCGCCCCCCCGCCCGCCAGACGGCCTTTTGGAAGATTTGAAACAGGTTTTAAGAAAAGGAGAGATGGAATATGATGGAGTTTTTAGGTTGGCTTCAAGATGCCCTGCGCCGTTTATGCGCCCGCCCCGTATGCTACATCGGCGGCTCGGAGGTGCTCCCTCCCCCGCTTTCCGCTGACGAGGAAGCCGAGGCCCTCCAGCGCTGCGCCGCAGGCGACGAAGCCGCCCGCAACCGCCTGATTGAACACAACCTGCGTCTTGTCGTGTATATCGCCCGCAAGTTTGAAAACACCGGCGTCGGGCTGGAAGACCTGATTTCAATCGGCACAATCGGGCTCATCAAGGCCGTCGGCACCTTTAAGGCCGACAAACGGGTCAAGCTCGCAACCTACGCTTCCCGCTGCATCGAAAATGAAATCCTCATGCACCTGCGCAAAATCTCCGGCCAACGCGCCGAGGTCTCCTTCGACGAACCCCTGTCCTCCGACTGGGACGGCAACGAACTGCTCCTCTCCGACATCCTCGGCACCGAGCCCGACAGCGTCCTCCGCCCCATCGAGGACGACGTCGACCGCGAACTCCTCCTGCGCGCCCTCCTCGGCCTCCCCCAGCGCGAACAGCAGATTATTTCCCTCCGCTTCGGCATCGGCCGCCACGACACCATGACCCAGAAGGAAGTCGCCGACCTCCTCGGCATCTCCCAGTCCTACATTTCACGCCTCGAAAAACGCATCATCGGCAGGATGAAAAAAGAAATCCTGAAATGGGTCTGACCCCCCCCCCACCGCAAACCGCAGAATACCTTTTTACGGTATCCCAGCCCCGCCCCAACCTGCACAGCCATACATAAATTCCTCGGCAAAGGGCAAAAACAAGCCCGCCAACCAAGCGCGCCCCCCCGTTCCAATTGCCCGAAAAAGTAGTCCTAAAATACAAAAAACCTCTTAACTTCCTGCGATGGATGTGATATAATAAAGCAAACATCTCAGGAGGCGAAAATTATGCGCAAACACAAGCTGGCGGCAGCGCTGCTGTGCGCCCTGCTGATGGTGATCCCCGCATCCGCGCACGGTGGCCACTGCGGGCGGCAGCAGGCGCGCCAGTCAGCGCCGCGTCCGGCCTGCACAGTCTCTGGCTGCGCTCTCGCAAGCCAGCACACCCACAGCACCGCATCCTGCGGTGCCGTACACGTAAACGGCGTTTGCGACGGCAGCTGCGGCCGGCATGCGCTCTGCACCGTAGAGGGCTGCACCGTCGCTGGCCTGCACATCCACAACGGCACGGAATACTGCGGCGCAGCGCACGCAGGCGGCTACTGCGACGGCTCTTGCCTGACCCGCCCGCTCTGCACCGTGGACGGCTGCACAACCGCAGGCCCCCACACCCATGACGGCGTGGAATACTGCGGCGCGGCACACGGCTGCGGCTACTGCGACGGCACCTGCCAGTCCCGCCCGCTCTGCAACGTGGACGGCTGCACAACCGCAGGCCCCCACACCCACGACGGCACGGAATACTGCGGCGCGGCAAATGGGCGCGGCTACAACAGCACCGGCGCCAGCACCACTGCAACGCAGGTACGCGGCGGCGGCCACCATCACGGACACCACTAAACCAGACGCAAAAAAGCACAGCTCACAGCTGTGCTTTTTGTTTGCGTATCATTCAGAAGCCCGCGCGGCGCCCCATCCGCTGGCCGCGCAAATCAGGCCCCCTATTCCCCGTCGCTTTCGTTATCCCGCTGCATCGTTTCGTCGATGGCGCGATTGATAAAAACATTCACAGATTCGCCGCAGGATGTTGCATGGTCTTTGATGGTTTCCCGCCGTTCTTCGGTTGTCCGGATTTGGATTGTCGCAATATGCTCCATATATTTTTTTTGCGCTTTTTTTTGTGCATCGGTCTTTGGCGGCACGGGCAACACCTCTTTCTGTTCCATAAAAACATTTTATCATACAATAAGAGCCCGGTAAACAGAATCCTGCATGCAAATGCAAAATAAACGAATTGCATTGTCAATAATTGTGGATTTTAGTCAATTGTTATCTACATGCAGATATGGTATAATAGTCACATCATAACTTACGCAGCTTACCAAACGCCAACGAGAAGCAATCGCCCGTTATTCCCCGTCGCTTTCGTTATCCCGCTCTATTTGATTCCGAATTGCGCGATTGATAAAGGCATTTACACTTTCACCGCGTGCGGCGGCATGCGCTTGGACCGATTCGCGATTTTGCAGAGTCATGCGAAGTTCGACTCTTGCAAACTTTTGCATATACGCTTTTTGAGCCTTCTTTTGGGCTGCTGTTTTTTCAGGCATACTGCCCCCCCTTTATGCTCAATGCATAGCAGCAAGATAAATATACCGGTAGATAAAAATATACAAGTCTAACGATAGATATTTGTCAGGTTTCGACATTACTATCTAACAGTAGTTATAGTATAATGTATTTGCAAAGAAAAAGCCAGACGGCCGCATTACTTTTCATCTTCGGAGTCGGGCACATATTCCATGAGATCGCCGGGTTGACAATCGAGCAGGCGGCAAATCAGATTAATCGTATCCGTATTGACGCATTCGTTTTTTTTCAGTTTGTTTACAGTGATCGGATGCACACCACGCTGCCGCAGCCAATAGGTGGAACTATAGCCTTTCGCTTTCAGCAAAGCAAATAATTTGGAGTAATGGATTGACATATGATTGTCTCTTTCCTTTTAGATTATACCGCAATCACCATGTACATGTAAATGTACAAACAAAACAAGCTGAGAGTATCATTTTTGTGTACAATACGAATTGAAATCCCGTACACAATAGAGTACAATCAAAATGTAAGGCGCGAAGGATGCAATTACCTTTCGTCTTCGGAGTCGGGCACATATTCTACGAGATCACCAGGCTGACAGGCGAGCAGGGCGCAGATTTTATCGATCGAATTCCAAGATACGAGCTCCATCGATCTCAGCTGCTGAATGACTCGTTCGCCCATAATTTTTTCCTGCCGCAGCCTGTAGCTTGTGTATCCTGCGGTTTTCAATGATTTCAGAACATCTATTTTATAGCGTATTGACATATGACCGTTTCCTTTTCCAGATAAAGTATATCAGCTTTCCACAGGCAGCACAATTGTATAATTTATACAGAAAAACCTCTCAATTATTGTGCATATTGCCAATATGCAAGCACTCGAAACAAGTGTATAATGAATTTGTAAGGCAACCCCAAAAGAACTGATGAAAGGTGGTGAAAAAGCGAGATGATCCCGAGGGGCTTATGCACAGCAGAAGATAAAAAGGGATAACGGCAAACCTGGTAAGTAACCCGTTATCCCCAGCACTTGTATGCGAGCCGGGAGCCTTACCCCGGCCCGCCTCCATTATAACAGAGTTTGACACAAAAATCAAGGAGGCAAATCATGAATGAATACAGAATCCGGTTTATAAACAGCGCCGACGAGACTGATTTTGATGTAGTTGTCGAGCGGAGCGAGGAAGCGGCGATCGCGGCATTCCGGAAGGCGCGGAGCATGAAAGAAATCTGCGGGGTTGAGATGGTCAGCGAGTACGTACCGCCAACGAAGGACCAGGAGCGGGAAGCGCTGGAACAGATCCGGGCGGTGCTGAGCGACTTTGACGTCAGCACCGGGATTGGGGCGGCGTTTTATGGCTGCTGCCCGCTTGCGGAGAGCAACATTGAGACTGATTATGTGGACAGCCTGAAGGATTTCTACGAATCTGCGAAGTGGGAAGCTGACCGGCTGCGCAGGCAGGTGAAGGAGCTGAAGCTACAGCTTGCGGACGCGCAGCGGCAGGGATAGCAGGCTTGCAGGAGGGGCCTTGCGGGGAAGCGTGGACAAGCGCGCCCCGCATCGGGGCCCCTGCTGATGTAAAGAGGAACCAAGCGGCCCGAGGGATAGAAAACGGGCGGGGAAAGGAACGCGGGGACACGAATGAGAAAGCCAGTGATGATGATTGCGGCGGCGGGGGTTCTGTGGGGGCTGCTGTCGCTGTTTTTCCGTTTTTTCACGGAGTTAGGGATGGATGCGATCCAGGCGGTTTGTATCCGGAACAGTGCGGCGGCGGTGCTGATGGCGGCGGTGCTGGCGGTAAAAAGCCCGGGGAGCCTGCGGCTGAAAAGGCCGGCGCATATCCTGTACTTTGTAGGAACAGGGATGGTAAGCCTTGCGTTTTTCAACGTCTGCTATTTCCTGTGCATTGAGCTTGCGGGGGTGTCGGTGGCGGCGCTGCTGCTGTATACTGCGCCAGCGTTTGTGATGGTACTGTCCGCGCCGTTGTTCGGGGAGCGGATGAGTGCGCGGAAGCTGGGGGCGCTGGCGCTGACGGTGCTGGGCTGCGGGTGCGTGACGGGGGCGCTGGGGGGCGGCGTGAGCGTCAGCTGGAAGGCGGTAGCGATCGGGCTTGGGTCGGGGCTGGGCTACGCGCTGTATACGATCTTCGGGAAATTCGCGCTGCGGGACTATGAATCGGTAACGATCACGGCTTATACGGTGCTGTTTGCGGCGCTGGGGACGTTGCCGCTGAGCCGTCCGGCGGAGATGCTGGCGATGATAGACAGCCCAAAGGCGGCGCTGTTGTGCGTGGCGAGTGGGCTGTTCTGCACGGTTGCGCCCTATTTGCTGTACACGAAGGGGCTAGAGGGCGTAGAATCCGGGCAGGCGGCAATTCTTGCGACGGTAGAGCCGGTGGTCGCGGCGATGGTGGGCATCTTCGTATTCCGGGAAACGGCCACAATTGGAAAGCTGACTGGCATTGCGCTGATTTTGATTTCGATTCTCATGATGAGCAAAACGGACAAAACAACGCAGAACACCTGAAAGCAGTGCAGAAACAAACCACGAAAAACGAAACGGGAGCAAAGAAAAGCCGCTGGTGTCATCATGCCAGCGGCTTTTTGTGCGTCTGAGCAGAAACCGGGTGGGCACCCCTTTTTTCCCCTCAGCCGACGCAGCCCGCCGCGGTTCTGGCGGGCTGCGTCACGGGGCATAAAGGGCGGGCAGCGCCCTCGTCCCGCCCGCAGGCGAGGAAGAGATGCGTAAGCATCTCGGGGGTCTGGGGCGAAAGCCCCAGCGGGTGCAGGGCAGAGCCCTGCCGCCCGCCGCGTAGGCGCGGGGTGCAGGGGCGGAGCCCCGCCGCCCGCCGCGTAGGCGCGGGGTGCAGGGGCGGAGCCCCGCCGCCCGCCGCGCAGGCGCGGGGTGCAGGGGCAGAGCCCCGCTGCCCGCCGCGTAGGCGCGGGTCAGTGGCGCTGCCCCGCGAAGAAAGCGTCGATCTTTTGCTTGATCTCCGCAGGTTTTGAGGTTTTCAATAAGTAGCCCGCAGGCTTCAACGGCATCACCTTGATCATGCTCTGCGTGTCCCGCCTGCCCGTCAGGAAAATTACCGGGATATCTGCGAATTCATCCTCCGAACGCAACATCTCCAACGTCTGATGCCCGTCTACAATGGGCATTTCATAGTCCAACAACACCAGGTCGGGACGGTTCAGCGTAATCGTCCGGATCGCCGCTACCCCAGAGGACGCCGCCGCGACCTCGTAATCCGCACTCAGCAGCTCTTTCATGCCCTGCCGGATTGTCGCCGAATCATCTACCACCAGAACCTTTGGCTTGGGGTTCTCCTTGTCCGCTTTTGCCTGTACCTTGCGCTCAGCTAAGTACCGCCCCACCTCGTCCATCGCGTTTTCGGGCTCAAGCGGCGTTCCCACGCCGCTTTGCAGCAAGTGCGGCGCAATGACGCAATAAGCAAAATAGCCTTCCCCGCCCGTGTTGAACAACAGGCTCACCTGGAGCGTTTCCCGCTCAAAAATTTCCTGGAACTGCTCGTAAGACAGCAGGTTCTCCTCTTTCAGCTCGTATTTTTCCATCGCCGGGAAGGCTTCCATCGTGCGCGCCACAAACTGCCGCGCCGTGTACCGCGCCGCGTGAATCAGCATGTTGTCCAGCTTGTTGGTCTTGATGCCCATGATCTTGCCAACGGTGTTGATCAGCAGCTTTTCCTCAAATACCATCAGCACTTCCAGCTTCTTTTCATCCTCGCCCGTGCCGTAAACCAAACGGTAATATACGCCCTTGCCGAACTTCTCCCCGCTGTAAGCGTCGCTGATCATCTGCGATTCCAGATGGAACATGTCGAAAACCAGCTGGACGATTACCTTTTGCAGCGCTTTCCGCTCCTCGCCCGGCAGCTGGTTCTCCCATTTGCGAATCTTTTTTCCTGTGATGGACTGGTCTTCGGTCAGCGTGTGCCCAATCAGCCACCCGGCGCACACGCCTAAAAAATGGTCGACCGCGTCGGGCGCGTAGTCCGTTCGTGCCAGCTCCTGCTCCAGGATCGGCAGGGTCTGCTCACGGAACCCACGGTGGATCTGCCGGTGCTGTTCCAGCCCGGCGTAGCCAATGGATTCCATATACTGCTCTTCGTCTTCAAAATGTTTCATGGAATGGCCTTTGAAGAACTTAATCCCCTCCTGGCACGCCCACTGATGATTTTTCTCATCTTTTTTGAGCGTAAAAAGCTTGTTGATGATCTTAAAGAGGCGCTGATGCTCCTTATCGATCACGTCCACGCCAAGATTAAACTCTTCCTGCCATTCAAACTGGGTATCCATCCAAACATCCTCCTCTTCCGCCGGGCTGGTGCGGCCCGTGCGGCTGCTCTGCACCCCGGGCTATGGGCGGGGTGCTGGCGCGCAAAACGCCTTGCCGCAACGCCCATACGGATGTGCTCTTTTTTCTATTATACAGCACATTCAACTGGAAATGCAATCACAATTCAAAAATTTTCGGGCAGGACGAACAACCCCCAAACGCCCGGCAGCTGCTCGGTCTGCAAAAAAAAGCGGCTGCCCTGGCGGAACCCGGGCAGCGCAAACAAGCTGCAAAAAGGCAGGTAATTGATTCATTTGCCTGACAGCCGTTCGCCGACGATTGCGAACACGTCGGCGAAGCCGGAGCCGAGTTCCCAGAAGGGGTTACCGCTCTGGCTGGTGAGGGTAGATTGGCGGTATTCTTCGGTGACCTGCGGCGACTGGTCGGCGCGGATGGCGGTAAACGCGGCGTAGCAGGTGGCGAGCATTGCCAAAGCGAGTACAGCGCCGGTGGTAATAATGAAGTTACGTTTATTCAAACCGATTCTCCTCCCGCCGCAAGCGGCGGCTGAAATGCATCTCTTCTCCTGCGCGGCGGGGCTTTGCCCCTGCACCCCACGCCTACGCGGCGGGCGGCAGGGCTCTGCCCTGCACCCGGCGGGGCTTTGCCCCTGCACCCCACGCCTGCGCGGCGGGCGGCAGGGCTCTGCCCTGCACCCGCTGGGGCTTTCGCCCCAGACCCCCGAGATGCTACCGCATCTCTGTTTCGCCTGCGGGCGGGACGGGGGTTGGGATGTTTTAAGATTTTGAGTGCTCTGTGACCCAGCCCGCCATTATGACAGCGGGCTGGGTCGGGTGACGCCTGCCCTCTGGCGTTTTCTCCGCGTTCCGCTCTCCCCCCAACCGGTTCGCGGCTGGTGCGGGGCTCCGCTCGTTTATGTAGGTGGGAACATGTCCCGCCTGAATGGGCTGGCCAGCGGCAAAGCCCCGCAGGGCCCTGCCGCCGGCAGTGAAGCCAATAAATCCGGAACCAGCTTACGCCGCTGCTTCCCCATCGCCGTTCCCTATTGAATGCCGCATGGCGGCGTTCGTCCCGCTAAGCGGCGTATTGGAACGGTTTTGGCCGGTTCTCAGCCCTGAAGCCCGAAACTGACCGCCAGCGCTTCATCCACGCTGCGCATCGCGTTCTCGTCAAGGCAGCCCATCTTCTCGCGCAGCCGCCTTTTATCAATCGTGCGGATCTGCTCGGTCAGCACAACCGAGTCACGTGTCAGCCCAAACTGCGGCGCGCCCAGCTCAATATGGGTCGGCATTTTCGCCTTGTTCACCTGCGAAGTGATCGCTGCCGCAATGACGGTGGGGCTGTACCGGTTCCCGACATTGTTCTGGACAATAAGTACGGGACGCATACCGCCCTGCTCGCTGCCAACGACCGGGCTCAAGTCAGCGTAATAGATATCTCCGCGTTTAATGTTGTGATCCACTTTGCATTCACACTCCGTTGGAATTCAGATTCACAGGGCGCAAGCCCTTGTAAATCTATCTTCCCCACAAAGCCGGGGAATATAACCCCGGACTTCAAAAAACTGTAAGGCCGGGCGTTCTTTATTCGCCCATTTTCAGTGTATGCGCCGCTTCCCCTACAGGTGCGCTCCCGCCGGTTCCGCAGCCTCGCAAAGCAGCTTCCTTAATCGATGTAGATTCGCGGCACGCGCTTCGACACCGCGCACAGCATCTCATACGAAATCGTACCCGCTGCCGCCGCCGCCGTATCCGCCGTTACCGCTCCCGTCCCGAACAGCACCGCCTCGTCCCCGTGCCGCACCCGCAGCCCGTCGGGCAGCTCCGCGATGCACATATCCATGCAGATCGCCCCGCGCACCGGGCACACCCGGCCGCCGATCTCGACCACGGCCTGTCCCGAGCCGGTACGCAGATACCCATCCGCATATCCCGCCGTGATCACCGCCGCGCTGCATTCGCGTTCCGCGGTAAAGGTTCGTCCATAGCTGACCGTCTGCCCCGGGTATAGCCGCCGTACCTGCGCAACCCGCGCCCGCACCGTCATTGCCGGGCGGATTGCAAGCCCCGTCTCAAGCCCCGGCGCGGGCTGATAGCCATACAGGACTATCCCTGCGCGCACCAGGTCGAAATACGGGTCGTCATAGCACGCCAGCCCCGCGCTGTTCGCGCAGTGCTTCCAGCGCAGGTGCAGCCCTTCCCGCTCGAGCCCCTCGCAGACCTCCTTGAAACGCGCAATCTGCGCCCGCGTGAACGCCTCCCCGGACGGCGCGTCCGCCTCAGGGAAATGCGTGAAAATCCCCGTGATCGCAAGCCCCGGCAGCTGGCTGACCGCAAGCATGCTCCGCACCGCTTCCCCCGTGTCATGGGAGTCAAATCCAATCCGGCTCATGCCCGTGTCGACCGCAAGATGGCACTCGATCGTACCGCCGTTCGCCGCCGCCCAGTCCGAAAACACCCGCGCCGCTTCCTCGTCGTGTACCGTCGGGGTAATCCGGTATTGCATGATCGCAGCCGCATCATTTTCATCCACATACCCCAGGATCAGGATAGGGGTCGAAACGCCATTCTGGCGCAGCTCGACCGCTTCCCCTACCGTCGCTACCCCAAAATACGCCGGGCAATGCTTTTCCAGCCGCCGCACAACCTCCGCAGCACCATGCCCATACGCGTCCGCCTTCACCACGCACAGCATCGCCTTCCCGCCAATGTGCGCTTGGATGGCTTCATAATTTTCCTCTATCGTTTTCAGGCTGATATCCGCCCAAATGCGATGCCTGTTCTGCTCCATAGTACACTCTCTTTAAGTAAGTATTTGAACCGTTCTGCCCGCGCCCCGTGCAGCCGCCTATTCCGCAGGCGGCCCGGCCTGCTCCGGCGCGGCCTCCGCACCCGGTTCCGCAGGCTGCTCTGAGATCGGCTCCGGCAGCGCCGCGCCTTCCCGGTAATCGGAAAAGGTGATCAGCAGCGCCCGCGTGCCGTCCGCGTAGACCTCCGCGCAGAGCGGCTGCAAGCCGTCCTTCGTTAGCCAGACCTGCCGCATGACGGTAACCCCGTCTGCCTCGCCCTCATAGCGCAGCACCAGCGCCGGGGTGCCGTTCACCGGCTCGCCCCACAGCTCAAGCGGCTCGCTTTCGCGCAGCTCCCGCAGCAGCCAATACACGCCGTCCGCCGGGGTCACCCCACGGACGGGCGGCATCCCGTCCTCAAGCTCCGCGCCGCCGTAGCGCAGCAGAAAGCTTTCCTCCCCGTCGATCGTCGCTTCAATCCCCGCAACCGGCTCCGGGGCGGTCAGCACCAAATGGTCGCTGCCCTCTCTATTATACGCATAATCGAGCTCATATTCCAGTGCCGAATTGCCAAAATCCGAAAAAATTTTTACGTGCGCGGCAAACCCCGCGAGCGTGTCAAAATGCTCCCGGATATTTTCAGCTGCGGGCTCCTGCGCAGTGCAACCGGCAAATAGCAGCATAAGCGGCAGAAAAAAGGCAATTTTCTTCAAAACCCAGTCCTCCTGCAATGTTTTTGTTCAGGTTTCAGGACTTTTCCTCGCAGCCGCCCGCCACAGTGCCCCTCCCACGCCCAAGCCGGTTTGGCACCCTGCAAAACGCCGGTTCGGGAATGCCCACGCCCAGGCGCGCATACCGTCCATCCCCTCGGCAGAGTATCCAGCAGGTCGGTAGGGGTCATGCCGTACTCCCCAAGCGCCCCGGCGCAAAATCCCCGGTTCAGGCGTGCGGGCTGTCCGTCCCCTCGCGCAGCGCAGCAGGCAGGGCATCCAGCAAATCCGTTGGGGTCATGCCATACTCCCCAAGCGCCCCGGCGCAAAA
>QXXE01000056.1 GCA_009911355.1 Clostridiaceae bacterium
CCTATCAGCTCTTTTCTCGTCTCGCCGCTGCCGTCTCTATATCTTGTACCCTGCTGAGTTAAACCGATAAGCATATTGATAAAAAATGCTATCCAGATTTGCAGGAGCAGTATCTTGCCGACCCTAAGTCGGGGCCCTGCCCATTTTATGAGGTGGGTGACAAATTCATTTTTGAGCGCTATGGCGGCGAGGATACGTTCTGGCGCGAGGGAAACGGTACCCAATGCGCAGAAGCGTGGGACTGCATCAGCCGTTATATTTACACCGCTTTGCAGGGCGGGAGCATTATGCGCGGCTGGACGAACGACGAACGGATGATGATTGCCTGCTGTAATGACGGCACACGCCCGGTAATATTCCGGATTGAGCGCCAGGATTACCTGGCCGTAAAAATAAATGGGATGTCGTGTGAAAAATGTGCGGAACGGGTAAAAACAGCGTTAGAGTCCGTAAAAATGGTAGAACGGGTTGAAGTCCGGCTGGAAAAAGGCTGGGCAGAGGTATTTGTTCGCCGGGATGCGCCTCCGGAGGAGGAAGCGCTTCGGGAGGCGGTTGAGGGCGCAGGATATTCTGTAGCCGGGATTGATTAAACCAATTGGAAAAGGTATAAAACATGAAACAGGTAACAATTTACACCGACGGCGCGTGCTCGGGGAACCCGGGCCCGGGCGGCTGGGGAGCGATTTTGCGCTATGGGGAGCACGAGAAGGAGCTTTCCGGCGGCGACCCCATGACCACAAATAACAAAATGGAGCTGACCGGGGTGATCGTGGCGCTGGAAGCACTGCGCGAGCCGTGCAAGGTCGACCTTTATTCGGACTCAAAATATGTCGTGGACGGCATTACAAAGGGCTGGGCGAAGGGCTGGCGGGCGCGCGGCTGGAAAAAGGCGGACAAAACGCCGGCGAAAAACCCGGAGCTTTGGGGGAGGCTGCTCGACCTGCTGGACAGGCACGAGGTAGTTTTTCACTGGGTAAAGGGGCACGCTGAAAACCCTTATAATAACCGCTGTGACGAACTGGCGGTTGCGGAATGGAAGCGGCTCAAATGACGACAGAAACACTCCATAATGGCCTTAAACTGCTGCAAACGGAGGAATTCCATAAGCTTGGGCAGGATTCGGTGCTGCTTGCGGACTTTGCAAAGCCGCGACGCTTTTCGCGGGTGCTGGACCTCGGCTGCGGGACGGGGGCGCTGGCGCTTTCACTGTACCGTCCCGACCTGAAAATTTCGGCGCTGGATATCCAGGAGGGCGCGGTGGAACTGCTGCGGCAGTCGGCGGCGCTGAACGGCATAGAAATTGATGCGCAGGCAGGCGACCTGCGGGCAATCCGGACGGTTTACCGGCATGGGAGCTTTGATTACGCGGTCTGCAACCCACCGTATTTTTCCACAGGCTGTGGAAAAACGTCGCCGGAGGGGGCGCGGGCAGCGGCGCGCTCCGATGGGGAGGCCACAATCGAAGAGGTCGCGGCGGCACTTTCGTTCGTGCTGCATGATGGGGCGAAGTGCGCGCTGGTGTTCCGGCCCGAGCGGCTTTGGGCGCTGCTGAATGCACTGCAAAGGCTGCGGCTGACCCCGAAAAGGCTGCGGTTTGTTCACCAGGACGCGGGAAAACGCCCGTCTGCGGTGCTTGTTGAGTGCCGGAAGGGCTCGGCAGAAGGGCTGGTTGTGGAGCCGCCGTTTTTGTGCTGCCGGGAGGACGGAAGCTTTACAGAGGAATATAAAAGAATATACAATTTGTAATATCACTTCAAATAATTACTTATTATACAAATAGTAATTTTTTAATAAATATTACAAATAGTTGTTTTATAAATACAAAACGTATTGATATAGGATGATATTACAATGAGTTATGGAAAGTTGTATCTGGTTGCAACCCCGATTGGCAATCTCGGCGATTTCTCCCCGCGCGCGTGCGAGGTACTCCGCACAGCAGATTTCCTCGCGGCAGAGGATACCCGCGTGACCCATAAGCTGTTGACCGCACTTGGCCTGCCGCCGAAACCGATGGTCAGCTACTATGAGCATAACCGACGCCAGCGCGGCGAGGAGGTGCTTGCGCGGCTGCTCGAGGGCGAGACGTGCGCGCTGGTGACGGATGCGGGTACGCCTGCGGTCAGCGATCCGGGGGAGGATCTCGTAGCGCTTGCGGCGGCGAATGGGGTAGAGGTGCTGCCGGTGCCGGGCTGCTGCGCGGCGGTCTGCGCGCTTGCGGCAAGCGGCCTGCCGACCGGGCGGTGGTGCTTTGAGGGCTTCCTTTCGGTCAACAAAAAAGCCCGGAGAGAACATTTAGACGCTCTAAAAGGCGAAAAAAGGACAATGATCTTTTATGAAGCGCCGCATAAGCTTCGCGCGACGCTGGATGATTTGCGGGAAGCGTTTGGGGAGGGGAGACGCATTGCCCTCTCGCGGGAGCTTACCAAGCTGCACGAGGAAACGCTGCGGATGACGCTGGAGGAAGCGGCAGCATACTTTGCGGAAACCGCGCCGCGCGGGGAATTTGTGCTGATTGTTGAGGGAGCGCCTGAAATGCCCGAAGTAGACAATGACGCGCAGATGGAAGCAGCGCTTCAAATGGTGCAAGAGCGTATCAGAAAGGGAGAAACGCTCAAGGATGCGGTAAAAGCGGTCTCGGCAGAGCAGGGCGTGAAAAAAAATGCACTGTATCAGCGCGCAATAGACACAGAATGAACACAATCAAGGGGTATAATACTGTCAGAAACCGAAATATTTTGATTTTACGCGTTGGACGCGGGGAGTTTGTAAACGCCGGATTTGACACGGCCTGCCATGATGGTAGCAGGTTGGGGGCTGAGCAGTAAAGACGTGCGGGGAGCCCAATCCCCCGTCCCGCCCGCAGGCGAGGGAGGGAGTCCAGAGGGACAAGTCCCTCTGGCGCTGCCCGCGCAGGGCCGGGGGCTGGGGCAGAGCCCCAGAAGCCCCTCGCAAGGGGCGGAAGGAATCAGAGGAGGAAAGCTATGTCTGTTATTTTAATCGCCGACGATGAGGCGCGTATCCGCAGGCTCGTGTCTGACTTTTTGAAGCGGGAAGGCCACACCGTGCTCGAAGCGGGCGACGGGGAAGAAGCACACAAAATGATCCACGAAGCACAGCCGAAAGTCGACCTCGCCATCCTTGACGTGATGATGCCCGGCCTTGACGGCTTCTCATTGCTGCGCGCGCTGCGCTCCGAAGAGCCCACAAGCCAGATGCCCGTCATGATGCTCACCGCCAGGGCCGAGGACAATGACCAGCTGCTCGGGCTTGAAAACGGCGCGGATGATTACGTCACCAAGCCCTTTTCACCGCTTGTGCTCGTTGCAAGAGTGCGCAACCTGCTCGGGCGCACCAATAAACGCCCCGGCGGCAGCGAGGTCTTTGGCGCGCTCGAAATCAATGAGAAACGCCGCGAGGTCAAGATCAACGGGGAATCGGTTGAACTGACCCCGAAAGAGTATGAATTGCTCATTTATTTCAAAAATAACAAAGGCATCGCCCTTTCACGTGAAAACGTGCTCAATTCAGTGTGGGGCTACGATTACTTTGGCGAGCTGCGCACGGTCGATACCCACGTCAAAAAACTGCGCGCAAAGCTTGGCTCCTGCGGTACCATGATCGAAACCGTGCGCGGTTACGGCTACCGCTTCGAGGGATGATATGAAATTATCCATCCGTACCAAGTTTTTTGCCGCGATCTGCGCCACCTCCTTTGTCTTTGTAAGCATCCTCGCGGCACTGAACCTCTTCTTTTACGACGATTATTACCTGTTTGAGCGGCAAAAAGAGCTTGCGGACATTTACCGCCGGGTCGATGGGATGTACGACGGCAATATCAACAGCATTGTTGACGACCTGATTGAGCTTGAAAACAACGCGGGCGTGCGCCTGTCCATCATGAGCGCCGACCTCAAAAGCCGGTACGATTCCACCCTCGCGCAGCTGACGCCGGAAATCGGCTTTTCCATCTTCGGCGGGACGTATTACCGAGTGAACCGGGAGCAATGGGGCGAACTCGCCGAAAGCACGCGGCAAATCCATGAAGTGCTTGCCAACGCCGATACGGAAGAGCTGCAAAACCGTAAATACACTTATGTAACGACAAAAAGCAAGGAAAAAGAGGACAAGGGTTTCCTTTGCCTTGTCGGCCAGGTGCATGGTGGCACCGAATACCTGATCGCAAGGATGCCGTTTACGTTTATGGCGCAGAACTCGACCTTTAACTCCTTTTTCCTGATGATTGCGTCGATTTTTACGCTTCTGATCTGCCTGCTGGTCGGCTATCTGATCTCGCGGCAGTTTACGCGGCCGCTCATCCAGATCGGCGATGTTGCCGATTCGATGGCACGGCTCGATTTTTCCAAAAAATATGAGGGGAACAGCAAGGACGAGATCGGCGAGCTGGGACGGTCGATCAATCTGCTCAGCGAGCATCTGGAAGCGGCGATCGGCGAGCTTCAACGATCGAATAACCAGCTGGCCGAAGAGATCCGGGAAAAGGAAAAGATCGACGCGATGCGCCGGGAATTTATCGTCAACGCGAGCCATGAGCTCAAAACGCCGATCGCGCTGATCCAGGGCTACGCGGAAGGGCTGCGGCTAGGCGTTGCCGACAACGCGGAGGACCGCGCCTATTATTGTGAAACCATTGCGGACGAAGCGGGGCGCATGAATACGCTGGTCATGCAGATGCTGCGGTTAAGCAAGCTGGAACTCGGCCGCGAGAGCCCTGACCTTACGGAATTAGAAGTTAACGAGCTGTTCACGGAGGCAGTGCGCAAGACCGAGGTGCTTTGGAGCGCGAAAGGGCAGCAGATTGAGCTGGAACCCACCAAGGTACGGGTGGTCAGCGACGAAAACCTGCTTTCACAGGTGGTCATGAATTACCTGACAAACGCCGTGCGCTACGCGCCGGACGGCGGGCGTATCCTGCTGTACGCAGCGCAGGAACCCGACGGGGGGGTCACGCTGGCAGTCTGGAACGAGGGCGAAGCCCTCGCGGAGGAGGAACTGCAAAAAATCTGGGAAAAGTTCTACCGCACGGATAAGGCGCGTTCGCGGGAATCGGGCGGGAGCGGTATCGGGCTGTCGATCGTCAAGGCGATTGCGGAGACGCTGCACGCGTCGTGCGGCGCGGAAAACCGCGACGGCGGCATTGCGTTCTGGTTCCGTATCCCGCCCCCGGCTGACGGGTGACGCGGAGACGGCGCCACGCGCATGGCAGACAGGAAGGGGAACGCCGGACTTCTTTCCCCTGCGAAATTTTTTGATTGACCAAATGTAAATCAGTAATTTTAAGGAGTTTTTTATGAAATGCTATGAAATTTGCCTGGATGCGATCGTAAAAGTCAAGGATTTTGTGAATCTTGTGAACCGGTTTGACAATGATTTTGATCTGCGCGCAGGGCGCTATGTGATCGATGCAAAATCGATCATGGGGATTTTCAGCCTGGACCTTGAGCAGCCGCTGACCTTGCAGGTCCACGGCGAGGCCCCTCCCGAGCTGGAAGCCGCGCTGACAGAATATCTTATGAAATAAAGCAAAAGCACCAAATCTGCGGCTGCCCGCATTTTGGTGCTTTTGTTTGGTGTTTTTGTTAGGAAACTTAATTTTCCGGATGTTTCTTGCAGCCGCAGCCGCATTTTTCCGGATGCTCGGCGAGGATCATCTCGTGCAGCGCTTCCAGCGCGTCATGCAGCGTCCCGACCTCGTCGATCAGCCCGCATTCGACCGCTTCGTTCCCGCCGACTACCGTGCCGATATCGGTCGACATCTGCCCCGTCGCCATCATCAGGTTGAGGAATTTTTCGCTGGATATATGAGAGTGCCCGGTCACAAAGCCTACAATACGGTCCTGTATGGATTGGAAATATTCGTAGGTGGTCGGAGACGCGATTACGACCCCGCTCATGCGCACCGGATGGATGGTCATTGCAGCCGACGCGGCAATGAAGCTTTTCCGCGCCGCAACCGCCAGCGGCACGCCGATCGAATGCCCGCCGCCCAGCACAAGGCTGACCGTCGGCTTTTTCATCCCGGCGATCAGCTCGGCGATTGCGAGCCCCGCTTCCACGTCGCCGCCAACCGTGTTGATCAGCACCAGCAGCCCGTCGATCTCCTCGGCTTCTTCGACGGCGGTGATCTGCGGGATGATGTGCTCGTATTTTGTGGTTTTGGTCTGCGCGGGCGATTCCATGTGACCTTCAATCTGCCCGATGATGGTGATACAGTGGATGGTGCCCCGTGTGGTGCGCGTTGTCACAGAGCCGGTCTGGCCGATGGAATCCTGCGCGGGCGCGGGGATTTCCTGCGGGTTGTTCGCAGCTTCGCTCATAAAAGTTCTCCTTTCAGCAGTACAGTCTGGCTGTGTTTAGTCTGCGTATCCAGCTGCATTTTATGCATTTGCAGAACTTTTTTACTGGGCTTATACGCTGTGTAAAATCCCCTTTCCCAAAATTATACGCTGAGTTATCCACATTATCCACAGATCTGTCCACAGTTGTGCACAACTCTACGGCATGGATACCCGCTCCTACAAAGCTCAGGGTAGCTCCAACAGATATTACAGGCATAGTGAACCCTAAAAACCGGTTTCAGATTTGGGGCAGTACCGGCTGGCAAAAGGCCCGCCGGAAAGCATCGCTTCCAGCGGGCGCCAGGATTTGTATGGACTGCCTCCCGGCAGTTTTTAGAGTTCTTCCCATTCCAGGAAATCCGGCAGGCTTTGGGTTTCCACAAATTCCAGCATAATCTGCTTTGCCACAGGCTTTGAAATGACGTATTCGTTGCGGATTGCAATTTCTTCGGCGGGGGTGATGTAGAACACGGTAGAATCCCCTTCCGGCGGCTCGTCTGCGTAAGCCTGTATCCCCGCTGAGCCCTCATCCGGGAACAGGATGGCATAAGCAAGCTCATCCTTCACCAGGATGGACAGGACCGGATGCTGCCCGTCGGAAATCCAAAAGGAATTTACCCCATTCACAGTGCAGGAAAACGCTTTTTCGGCTTCTTCCGGCGTAGAACAGGTGTCAGTACCGCCGAAATGATCAAAAATCATCTTCTTCATCGTCTGTTTCCTTTCTGTGACCGTCTTTGTGCACGTCGTCCGGAAGCTTGTCGTCATAAATATAATCGTGCAGCTGCTGCGACGCTTCCTCGGTGTCAAACAGGATGTAAGCGCCGTCGCTGGAATATTCCCAGCAGCCGTCGACCGGGATGCGGAAATGTTCAACGGAGGGCTTGCCGTTGCGCAGCATCCCGCCCATCAGCGGGGTCAGCTCGCTGATTTTCAGCGAGGTTTTCATATTCGGCAGGATTTCGACCGCAAGGTCGGCAAGCTTGCCGATAGACAGGCTGTCGACCTTCTGGATCATGCATTTGAGCACGGCCGCCTGCCGGTTGACGCGCTGCCAGTCGTCGCCGGTGCCGTTCTTGCGGATACGCCCGTAGCTCATGGCCTGGACGCCGTTGAGCCACTGATACCCTTCCTCACGGATATAATAGTCTTCGTAGTTCGGGATACCGCGCTGCTCCACGCAGTATTCACGGATAAAACGGTTGGTTTCGTCGACCTCGTAGTCGAAAACGGTAATGTTGATGCCGCCGATTATATCAATGATATCGCACATCTGGTTAAAATTGACGGTTGCATACTCGGTGATGTCAAGGTCAAAATTCTCATTCAGCGTGCGCACCGCCTGTTTTGCGCCGAGGGTGTAGGCATGGTTGATCTTGTTCTCGTCGCCGTCGATGCTGACAAGGGAATCGCGCATGACGCTGGTCAGCTTGAGCTTGCCGCGCGTGTTGTCGATGGTCAAGATCATGATCGAGTCGGAACGCGAGACCTCCTCGCCGGGGCGCGCGTCAATTCCAAACAAGGCAATATTTGTGATGCCGCTGGGGGAAATGCTGCGCACGCCGAGGTCAGCGCCGTCAAGCGAGTCGTCGTAATCGTATTGCAGCGCGTAATGGAACCGGTAGGCGTACAGCCCGCCGACAAAAACTGCTGACGCAATGACCGCAAGCAGCAGCCAGCGGCGCAGTATCCTTGTAAACCGCCTGAATGACACGTTTTATCACGTCTTTCGTTTATATTTGCATCCCACGCCTGCGCGGCGGGCGGCGGGGCGTTGCCCCTGCACCCCACGCCTGCGCGGCGGGCGGCGGGGCGTTGCCCCTGCACCCCACGCCTGCGCGGCGAGCGGCGGGGCGTTGCCCCTGCACCCCACGCCTGCGCGGCGGGCGGCGGGGCGTTGCCCCTGCACCCCACGCCTGCGCGGCGGGCGCCAGAGGGGCTAGCCCCTCTGGACTCCCTTTATCCGCTGCGGCGGGGAATGGGTGCGCCGTATTCGTGAATATGCATTGTTTTTCCCCTTAATACCGGCAACTGAATGAATCAGCGATCTTTTCTGAATGGTTTGGAATAAAACAATTGTATCATAAAACCTTTTTTTGAACAACCGTTTTTTTGAACAGCCCGCCTGCCGCATATCCTTACAAAGATACACGGCAGGCGGGGATTTCATCGTTTAGTCGTCTTCAAATGCCATGTCAATATAGTCCTGGGTGATGCTGAGCAAACGCAGGGTGTTGGTGAATGCGCAGTGGCCGACCGGCATGCCTGCCGTCATGGTGATCATGTCGCCGATGCCTGCGCCGACTGCGGTGACTGCCGCACGGACGGCCTGGGTGTAGAGCTCGGTGCCCGACTGCGCCGTCTTAACCATGCAGGGGATAACCCCCCAGCTGATCGCCAGCTGGTGGAAGGTACGTTCCCGGTTGGTTGCGCCGACAATGATCGTACCGGGGCGGAAGGCCGAAACCGCGCGGGCGGTAACGCCCGACTGGGAAACCGCAACGATGCACTTGACCCCGAGGTCGGAGGAGGTGGTGCAGGTGGCGTGCGCGATTGCGTTGGTGCGGCGCTCGCCGTCCAGCTGGATCTCGGTGAATTCGTCGCGGGTGACGCGGCGGCGGTCATAATGGATCTTGGATTCAGCATTTTCGGCAATCTGCGCCATGGTATGCACCGCTTCGACCGGGTATTTGCCGACCGAGGTTTCGCCGGACAGCATAATTGCCGAGGTGCCGTCAAAGACTGCGTTTGCAACGTCGGAAACCTCCGCACGGGTGGCGCGCGGGTTTTTCGCCATCGATTCCAGCATCTGGGTCGCGGTTACGACCAGCTTGCCCTTGGCGATTGCCGTCTTGATCAGTGATTTCTGGATCTCGGGGAGCTCATAGAAGGGCACTTCGACCCCAAGGTCGCCGCGCGCAACCATCAGGCCGGCAGTCTCCTGTAAAATCTCCTCGACGTTGTCCACGCCTTCCATGTTCTCGATCTTGGCGATAATCTGTATATCCTCCGCACCATGTTCCTTCAGGATTTCCTTGATGGCGCGCGCGTCGTCCGCCGAACGCATAAAGGAGGCGGCGATGAAGTCGATACCTTCGCCGATGCCGAAAAGGATGTCGTCGCGGTCGCGGTCGGAGAGGTAGGGCATGTGAAGCTTGATGCCAGGGACGTTGATGGACTTGCGGTCGGACAGGGGGCCGTCATTCTGTACTTCGCAGACGATATCGGTACCGTTTTCAATGCGCTTGACGGTCAGGCCGATCAAGCCGTCGTCGATCAGCACGCGCGCACCCTCTGTGAGATCGGAAGGGAGGCCGTCATAGGTGATGGAAACGATGGAATCGCTGCCCACAACGTCACGGGTGGTCAGGGTGAATTCGCTGCCGGTCGTAAGCTCGATGCGGCCTTCCTGGAAGGTCTTGATGCGGATTTCCGGGCCCTTGGTATCCAGCAGCAGGCCGACCGGCATCTTCAGCCGCGCTCGGGTTTCCTTCACCTGATCAATGCGGCGCTTCTGCTCTTCATGGCTGCCGTGGCTGAAATTAAAGCGGGCAACGTTCATGCCGGCTTTCATCATCTCTTCGAGTACGGTCCCCTCGTCGGTGGCAGGGCCAAGCGTACAAATAATTTTTGTCCTTCTCATATTGCTTTTTCCTTTCCTTTGCCCTGTGCGCTTACACAGCCAGAAGGGCCGCAAGCTGCGGGCATACTTCTTTTTTCTGCTTCTTAGTTTACCATTTTTCAATTTCCAATGCAATTCTAAAATTGCAGTTTGGGGCATACATTGCAGGATCTGCTGCAAATTTCATCGTTTTGCCGCAAAGCCCGGAAGAAGAGGCGCGCGAAATTGTATGTTTTTGCCTTAACGGGGACAGAGGGCATCCGCCAGAACCTTGCTGAAAAGCTTGCATCCCGCCTAAAAGAAGGGTATAATAAAAGAAATACCTGAATCTAGCATTGCCAAACAGATTGAAAAATTTCAAGGGAGGGACTTTTTTTATGGAAACACCTGTCCTTGTCGTAATGGCTGCGGGCATGGGCTCGCGCTACGGCGGGCTGAAGCAGATCGACCCCGTTGGCCCATCCGGGCAGATCATCCTCGATTATTCGGTTTATGACGCTTACCGCGCGGGCTTCCGCAGGGTAGTGTTTATTATCAAGCCTGAACTGCGGGAGGCATTTGAGCGCACGATCGGCGCGCGCGCAGCCCGGCTGATGCAGGTCGATTACGTATATCAGACGCTTGACTGCCTTCCGGAAGGGCTGGAAGCGCCGGAGGGGCGCACCAAGCCGCTCGGCACAGGGCATGCGGTCTATTGCGTGCATGGGATTGTCAACGCGCCATTTGCGGTCATCAATGCCGACGATTTCTACGGCGCGGACGCTTACAAGAAGATGTTTGACCACCTGTCCCAGCTGGACGCGGACGACCCGGTATACCGCTGCTGCGTGGTCGGCTACCGGGTAGAAAACACACTGACCGAAAATGGTACAGTCGCGCGCGGCGTCTGTACAACTGACGCGGACGGCTGTCTGTCCTCCATCGTGGAGCGCACAAAGATTTACCGTGACGGCGAAGTGATCCGTTACGAAGCGGATGGGGGCGAGCCAGAGGGGGTTATCCCGGTGGGGACGCCGGTTTCAATGAACCTGTGGGGCTTCCCGGCAGGCTATCTTGACGAGCTGGAAGGGCTGCTGCGGACGTTCTTTGCCGGGAAACTGCAAGAGGACCCGATGAAAGCCGAGCTCTACCTGCCGAGCACGGTAGACGCTGTGACCCACGCAGGGCGGGCAACCGCGCAGGTGCTGACGACCGACGCGAAATGGTTCGGCGTTACCTACCGCGAGGATAAGCCGTCGGTCGTAGCGGCGATCGCAAAAATGACCGAGGAGGGGGAATACCCCCACGAAATGTAAGCAAAGGAGGCCGGAATGGAACAGTTCACAGAAGAATTCCTCGCCTTCCGAGACCGGATGGAGGCAGCGCTGCCGGAGGCGTTCAAGGAGCGGGAGCGCGGCGTGATGATCGCGGGGCGCGGATGCGCGCTGGCGGCGGGCTATTCGCTGTCGTGCGAGCGGAAAATGTTTGGCATGATCGGCACGGGCTCGCACACGCACAGCCATGAGCTGCGGCTGCTGTTCAGCGCGCCGGGGCTTACGGCAGAGGACGCTGTGGGCTGGAGGGAATATGCGCAGGCGGCGCTCAAGGAACGGATCAAGCTTGACCGCGCGCATGAATTCACGATTTTATCCATCATCCTGGCAACAGACGGAATGAGCCGCGACGTAATCAAAACGCTCAAAAAATCTGATGCGGAGGAGCGGTATGAAAAACCAGGGGCAGGCTGGTCGCAAATCCGCTTTGTAGCTGCTGATTTAGAAAAACGGAAGCTGTACCCATCCCCGCTGGGAAAGCCGCTGGCAGATTTGATGAAGGGTTTGCTGTAAAATCCCTCAATTCTCTCAAAAAGATCCACTGCCCGCACAAAGCAATTAAGAGCAAAAAATTTCCCGATCATAAATAAACCAGCACAGCCCGCCGTCCTTTTTGGCGGGCTGTGCCATAGAGCACAAAGGATTACGCACATCCCAAAGCCCCCTCGTCCCGCCCGCAGGCGAGAAAGGGAGTCCAGAGGGGCTAGCCCCTCTGGCGCTGCCCGCGTAGGGCCGGGGTCCAGGGGCAGAGCCCCTGGCTGGGAGAAAATTTGCATTTTTTCGCGTTTCCTGCTTGACAATTGTGGAAAAATCGCGCATAATATACTCTGTGTTACAGCGCCGGATAGACAGCGGCATGTGCCGGGGCAGCCCCCCGCCGGATTGTGCCGGTGCCCATCCGAAAGAATCCCGATTAAGGAGGTGCAGAAAATGCTGAGGACTTACCAGCCGAAGAAGCGCCAGCGCTCCAAAGAGCACGGCTTCCGCAAAAGAATGTCTACCAGGAATGGCCGCAAGGTGCTTGCGCGCCGCCGCGCAAAGGGCAGAAACCGTCTGACCCACTAAGCCCGGTTCAGCAGGGTCGCGTTTTTTCCCAAGCTTTGGGAGAAGCGCGGCCTTTTCCGTGTCCCCTTCCCGGTTTACCTGGCCGTTTAGCCGCCCCCGGAAGGGTTTATGCCCGCCACTCATTTTTCTGGTCCCCGCCGGGCATCCCAAATCAATTGCGGGGATTCCATGCCGCAGATGCAAAAATATCTGCTGCGGCGCAGGGAAACCTTCCCTCCCAGCTGCGGGCACTGCCGGGAGGCCGCCCGTTTTCCTGCATCTACAACCTATGGATCGGTGAGCCAATGAAAAATACGCTCAAGCAAAATTACGAGTTCCGCCGCCTTTACCACCGCGGGAAGTCTTCCGCTTCACGCCATGTGGTCCTGTATGCGCGCCGGAACGGCCGCCCCATCAACCGCACCGGCCTGACCGTCACCCCCAAGCTGGGCAAGGCAGTCGTGCGCAGCCGCGTCAAACGCCTGCTGCGCGAAGCATGGCGGGAGCTGGCCCCCGAAATGCGCACCGGCTTCGACGTGGTGCTGGTCGCCCGGAACGCCTGTACAGCAGCAAAAACTGCCGAGGTCACGGCGTCCCTGCGCAAAGCCGCGCGCGGCGTGGGCCTGCTGAAAGAAGGGGGCGCCAAATGAAGCGCTTGCTTTTGCGCCTGATCCGGTTCTACCAGCGGCGGGTCTCGCCGCATTTCCCCGCGCGCTGCCGTTATCTCCCCACCTGCTCCCAGTATGCGCTGGAAGCAGTCGAAAAATATGGCGCGCTCCGGGGCGGCTGGCTGGCAGTGAAACGGGTTTGCCGGTGCCAGCCATTTTATAAATGGAAAGGCCCCTACGACCCCGTCCCATAAGCTGCCGCGCACAGCCAGAAAATCTGAATCCCGCTTGCCGCGCAGCGAGCGGAACCCAAATCCAAGGAGTACCATAAAATGGGTATTTTTGACACACTGATCGTCCGGCCGTTTGGCCTGCTGCTGATGTGGATCTACAGCATCGTCAACAACTACGGCCTTGCGATCATCATCTTTGCGACCATCGCGAAGCTCATTTTGCTGCCGTTCAGCTACAAAAGCAAGAAAAGCATGGCACAGATGAGCCGCGTCCAGGAAAAGGTCAATAAGCTGCAAAAACAGTACGCGAACAACCGCGTGAAGCTGAATGAAGAGATCACCAAGCTCTATGAACGCGAAGGCATCAGCCCCATGAGCGGCTGCCTGCCGTCGTTTTTGCCGCTGCCAATCATGTTCGGCCTGTACTACGCCGTCCAGAAGCCCCTGACCTATATGATGGGCTTCCTTGAGAAGCCGGGCACCGATATTGCCCTGCTCGCCAACGCCGTAGGCATTACAGACCTCGCGTCCCAGAACGCCTACACCGTGCAGATTACAATCGCCGAGCGGCTGGGCGAGTTCTTTGACGCGTCGGGCAAGCTCATGCCCGAAATCGCCAACCTTTCCAGCAATATCGCAAATTACCTCGTTTATATCGATTTTGACTTCTTCGGCCTCAACCTCGCCCAGCAGCCCAGCTTTACCAACCCTTCGGTGCTCTGGGTCATCCCGATCCTCTCCGGCCTGACGGCCTTCCTCTCGTCCTTCCTGACCCAGAAAATGCAGGGGAGCCAGCTTCAGGGCTCGATGAAGATCATGCTTTATGTCATGCCGCTGATGTCGGTGTATTTCGGCTTTATCCTCCCCGCGTCGGTGGGCATCTACTGGATCACCAACAACGTGCTGATGGTCGTGCAGGAATTCTGCCTGGGCAAGTTCATCAAGTACCGGGAGAAAAAGAACCCGCCCCCCGAGCCGCCTGAGGATCAGAAGAAGAAAAAGAAGAAGGAGGCGTAACTGATGCAGAAAAGTATTGAAATGACCGGCGCGACCCGTGACGCCGCGATTGAGGCCGCGCTCAAGCAGCTTGGCATGGAGCGCGACGACGTTTCCGTCGAGGTGCTCGACAACGGCAAAAAAGGCTTCCTGGGCTTTGGCTCGACGCCCGCGCGCGTGCGCGTGACCTATGAAGCGCCCGACCCGCAGCCGGTGCGTGAGGAGCGCCCCGCAAAGCAGGAGCCCCGCCCGCAGCGCCCCGACCGCAAGGCGCGCCAGCAGGAATACCGTGCCGAGTTCAAGGCCGAGCTCGAACAGCAGCAGGCTGAGCGCCGCCCGGCGCAGGCCCGCCCGAACCTGTCCCACATCGACCCGGACGACCCGCGCCTGACGACGCCGCACCTTGTGAAAGCCGCCCCGCCGAAGGATGCGGAGGCCGCTGCCGCCGCGCCGCAGGAACCCCGCCCGGACCGCCCCCGCCGCGAGCGCAGCTTTGACCGCGAACGCAGCTTTGACCGCGAACGCAGCGACCGCCCGCGCCGCGCGCCGCGCCAGTCCCAGCCCCGCGAGGAAAAGCCGGTTGTCCCGGTCAGCCCCGAAGCGATGGAAAAGGTCACCGCCGAGGCGGTGCGCTTCATCACCGGGCTGCTTCAGCAGATGGGCGTTGAGGGCAAGGTTGAGGTGCGCGAGCAGCTGGCCGCAGACCAGCTCCGGCTGGAAATCACCGGCCCCGACATGGGCCCCGTGATCGGCCGCAGGGGGGACACCCTGGACGCGATCCAGTACCTGACCTCTCTGGTGATGAGCCGCGCTTCCGAGGAGCATGTGCGCCTGTCGGTTGACACCGAGAATTACCGGGTCAAGCGCGCCGAAAGCCTCCAGCGCCTGGCGCGCAAGATGGCGGGCAAGGCGGTGCAGTACCGCCGCCAGATGGTTCTGGAACCGATGAACCCCTATGAACGCCGCATCATCCATTCCACGCTCCAGGATTATCAGGGCGTAACGACCTATTCGACCGGCTCGGAGCCGGGCCGGCGGGTCGTGATCTCGCCCGAAGGCGCGCGCCGCGGCGGTTACCGCCCGCGCGGCGGGCGCTGAGGTGGCGCACAGCCTATGATAAAGGACACCATCGCTGCAATCGCTACTGCCGGGGGCCCGATCGGGATCATCCGACTGTCGGGGGCGCGCGCGGCAGAAGCGGTGGACGCGGTTTTCCAGCCGGCAGCGGGCGGCAGGCTTTCCGAGCAGCCTGCGAACCGGCTGGCTTATGGGCAGGTGTGCCTGAACGGCGGCGCGCCGCTGGATTGCTGCTATGCGGTACACATGGATGCGCCGCACACGAATACCGGCGAGGATATGGCGGAGATCCAGTGCCACGGCTCGCCTGCGGTGCTGCTTGAGATCATGAACGCGCTGTACCGGCTGGGCGTGCGGCAGGCGCAGGCAGGGGAATTTACCAAGCGCGCGTTTGTCAACGGCAAGCTGGACCTGTCGGCGGCGGAGGCGGTCAATGACCTGATCGCCTCGCGCACCGCGGAGGCCGCCCAGAATGCTGCCGCACAGATGATGGGCGCGGTCGGGGAGCGCATCCGCGAGGTGCGCGAGGAGCTGCTTGACATGGTCGCCCATTTCCATGCAGTGATTGACTACCCGGATGAGGATATCGACCCTTTCCTGTTTGAAAACGCGCAGGAGGTCATACACCGCGCCGCGACGACCCTGTACCGGCTGGCTGAAAGCTACGAGCGCGGGCGCATCCTGCATGAAGGCGTGCCCTGCGTCATCCTTGGAAGGCCGAATACCGGGAAATCGACCTTGCTCAACACCCTTTTGGGGCGCGACCGCGCCATTGTGACCGATATGCCCGGCACGACCCGCGATGTGATCGAGGAAACCGTGCGGCTGGGGCCGGTGCTGCTGCGCGTGTCGGATACGGCGGGCATCCGCAATACCCTTGACCCGGTGGAGAAGGAGGGCATCGACCGTGCGCTGCGTACGGCGTCCTCGGCAAGCATTATCCTTGCGGTTTTCGACTCCTCCCAGCCGCTCAACGACGACGACCTGATGGTCATGGCGCGGGCGGCGGGGCGGACCTCGATTGCGGTGGTCAACAAATGCGACCTGCCGAACGCTGCCGACCTGGAACGTATCCGGCAGCAGTTCCACAGCGTGATTGAGATTTCCGCCAAGACCGGTGAGGGCGTGGAAGCGCTGACCGGGCTCATCCCGCATCTGCTCGGGCTGGACACCGCCGCTTTTGACGGCGAGGTGATCACCAACGCGCGGCAGGCGGCGGCGCTGGCGCGGGCGGCTTCCCGCTGTGAGGAAGCGCTGTTCGGGGCGCAGTCGGGCATGACCTATGACGCGGTGATCATGGACGCGGAAGGCGCGATTGCCGCCCTCGGCGAGATCACCGGCCAGAATGTGACAGATGATATCGTGGAAAAGGTTTTCGATAACTTCTGTGTTGGCAAGTGAGCAGGGAGCGGGCGCTTGTGGACAAGTGCGGTGCGCGTGCCCTGCGGGATACCGCTTTTTGTGGAAAAACCGGAGTCTCCCTCCGGTTTTTCCATATCTGTTGTGGTTTGCTTTATCCACAGAAGTTTTCCACAGGCTGTGGAAAACCTGTTTTGTTCAGATATACAAATTGTATTAGAAATCCGGAATATATACTAATTGTAATATTAACGCGTTCTCAAAACCTGAAATATATCCACACTTTACACAGAGTTATCAACAGGGATGTGTATATTGTCAAGTTACAACCTTTATGCACACCTGACAAATTTTTGGAAGAAAATTCTAATAAATTCGACAGGATGTTGGCTGTTTGCCTGCGTATGGGCAGGATTCCCTGCATTGCGCGGGCATGGCGGCCGGTAATCCGATAAAATGGGAGGAAACACCCTTGCAATACCCAGCAGGAAGCTATGACATTGCCGTGATCGGCGCGGGGCACGCCGGGATTGAGGCGGCGCTCGCCGCAGCCCGGCTCGGGCTGCGGACGCTCTGCTTTACGATCAACCTGGATGCGGTCGGCAATATGCCCTGCAACCCCGCCATCGGGGGCACGGCGAAAGGGCATTTGGTGCGCGAGATCGACGCGTTGGGCGGCGAAATGGCGCGCGCTGCTGATGCTGCTTGCATTCAGTACCGGATGCTGAACCGTGGGAAAGGACCGGCGGTGCATTCGCTGCGCGCGCAGGCCGACCGCATGAAATACCGTGCGTATATGAAGCATGCGCTTGAACAACAGGAAAACCTGTATTTGAAACAGAATGAAATCGTGGATATATGGACGGAAGATGGCGCGGTTACGGCAGTTGTTGCCGATACCGGCGCGGTTTATGAGGTGCGCGCAGCGATTATCTGCTCGGGGACCTTCCTCGGGGGAAGGACGATTGTTGGGGACTGTATCCGCGAGGGCGGGCCTGACGGGATGTTTGCGGCGGCGCGGCTGACGGATGCGCTCCGGCGGCTGGGGCTGCGGCTCCAGCGGTTTAAGACGGGGACGCCTGCGCGCGTCAACCGGCGTTCTATCGACTTCTCCCGGATGGAGGTGCAGCCGGGGGAGCGTGAGCTGATCCCTTTTTCGTTTGAGACGCGGCAGGCGCCGGAAAACCGCGTTGTCTGCCACTTGACCTATACGAGCCCGGAAACGCTGCGGGTGATCCGGGAAAACCTGGACCGGTCGCCGCTTTACAGCGGGGAGATTGAGGGGACGGGGCCGCGTTACTGCCCGTCGATTGAGGACAAGGTGGTGCGGTTCGCGGACAAGGAGCGGCATCAGCTGTTTATCGAGCCGATGGGGCTGGATACGGAGGAAATGTATGTGCAGGGGTTTTCGTCCTCGATGCCGGAGGATGTGCAGGTCAAAATGCTGCATTCGGTTTATGGGCTTGAGCATGCGGAGATGATGCGGCCTGCTTATGCGATCGAGTACGACTGCATTGACCCGTTGGAGCTCAGGCCGACGCTGGAAACGAAGGCGTACCGGGGGCTGTATGGTGCGGGGCAGTTCTGTGGTTCGTCGGGCTATGAGGAGGCGGCGGCGCAGGGGCTGGTTGCGGGCGTGAACGCGGCGCTGGCGCTGCTTGGGCGGGAGCCGCTGATCCTTGACCGGGCGGACGGGTATATTGGCACGCTGATTGATGACCTGGTGACGCGAGGGACGAACGAGCCTTACAGGATGATGACTTCGCGGTCGGAGTACCGGCTGCTGCTGCGGCAGGACAATGCGGATGAGCGGCTGGTGGAAATCGGTACGAAAATCGGCCTGAATCCCCCGGAGAGGCTGGAAAAGACACGGATCAAGTATCAGCTGGTCGAGGAAGAAATTGAGCGGATCACGCATACGGGGCTTGCGCCGGTACCGGAATTGCAGGCATATTTGGAGTCCTGCGGTTCTGCGCCGCTGAAGGGCGGGGCGCGGCTGGCCGACTTGGTGCGCCGTCCGGAGTTGAGTTATGATGGGTTGGCGGCGTTTGACCCGGGGCGGCCTGAGCTGCCGCCGCTTGTGCGGGAGCAGGTTGAGATACGGGTGAAATACGAGGGGTATATCCGGCGGCAGCTGGAGGACGTGGAGCAGTTCCGGCGCTTGGAAGGCAAGCTGCTGCCGGAGGGCATAGATTATGCTGCGATCCCGTCGCTGCGTTTGGAGGCGCGGCAGAAGCTGGACCGGATCCGGCCGCGTTCCTTTGGGCAGGCGGGCCGCATTTCGGGCGTTTCTCCGGCTGACGTGACTGCGCTGATGATTTACGTTGCGGCGTTGGAGTCTTCTGGGTGACGTTTTCTTTTGCCCAGGGGCGCTGCCCCTGGACCCCGCGCCTGCGCGGCGGGCGCCAAAGGGGCTAGCCCCTTTGGAATCCCTTTCTTCGCCTGCGGGCGGGACGGGGGATTGGGCGTGTGGAAGCTGTAATGGGATAAGTTATAAATATTTCACATTTGGGATTGACAGATCCGATGTGGTGTGATATATTTATAACATACTCGAAGTTACAAATATTTCACACGGAGGAATGGAACATGAACGCAAAGGTTACGTTAAAGGAAATGGTTGGGACGAAAATTATTTATGCGCTTCTGCTTGTCTGCTATTATTGGATGTGGGCAAGACGGGATTGGCATGATTATTATGAGACCATCCAGAATATGGTGGTTGTTTTTACCATTGTATTTTTGGGTTTGCAGGCGGCCCGTATCCGCCGGTTCAGCAAAGAGGAAAAAGACGAAATGGCAATCCGCAATTTGCGCAGGGCAGATGCAATCGGGCTGAAAATAGCTGTGGCGGCTGTGATTGTGATTGCTTTTGCGTGCGCTGTTGCGGCAATAGATGGGAGGATGGCTGGCTACGCGCTTGTTGGAATGGTTTTTGCATTGTCTGTGATCCGGTTCATTGTTTTTTGCGTGATGGACAGCAGAGGAATTTAAGGAGTCTGATATGGCCCTTCAAACAAAGGTCAGAGAATTTCGGGAAAAAGCAGGGTTGAAGCAAAGTGAATTGGCGGAATTGGTTCATGCAAGGCGTGAAACGATTGTGCATCTGGAAAACGGGCGGTATAACCCGTCGCTCAAGCTGGCAATGGATATTGCGAAGGTTTTCCATGTGGCAGTGGAAGAGCTGTTTGAATTCACAGAGGATTGATTTTTTGGATGTTGGTTTGCGCTGTAAAGGCGGGGGTATTTTATGACGGAGAAAGAGATTTTGTCGGCTGGGCTGCATGAGCTTGGGCTTGGCGGGGAAGAAGCGATTGAAAAGCTGTTGGAATTTTCTGCGCTGCTGCTCGAGAAAAACCGTGTCATGAACCTGACCGCTGTCTCCAGCCCGCGCGAGGTGGTCACGCGGCATTTTCTTGACTGCGCGGTGCTCGCGCCGCTGCTGCCCGCACATGCGAAGGTGGTCGATGTGGGCTGCGGCGCAGGCTTCCCGGGGGTACCGCTCGCGCTGCTCGCAGATGTGGAGGTTTTACTTTTGGATTCCTTGAAAAAGCGGATCTTATGGTTGCAGGAGGTTTGTGAAACGCTGCCAATCCCGAACGCGTCGGCGGTGCATGCCCGTGCAGAGGAGTTTGGGCGCCGGGAGGGGTTCGATGTGGCGGTTTCCCGTGCGGTGGCGCGGCTGAATGTGCTCGCAGAGCTCTCTATCCCTTTGGTGCGGGTCGGCGGGCAATTCCTTGCCATGAAGGCTGACGACTGCATGGAAGAGGTCGGGGAAGCGCGTGCTGCGATTGCACAGCTGGGCGGCGAGATTGAAGAGGTGCGCGCTTATACAGTGCCGCAGTCGGGGCTCGCGCGGCGGCTGGTCGTTGTCCGGAAGGTTTCGGAAACCCCTGCGCGGTTCCCGCGCAGGTTTGCGAAGATCTCTGCAAAGCCCCTTTGAGGCTGGGGATTGGGCAGAAATCCAGCGCTGATTTGGGAAATATTACAGTCCGTAACACGATTACGGGCTGTTATTTTTTGATGGGAAATGGTAGAAAATTGCTTATTTCCAGACTTTGTTGCATTATTATGTCGGGAAAAGTGATTTCGTGCGTTATTTTTCCCTTTACAAATTGGAATAAAATGGTAATCTATAACTAAGAGAACAACGCAGAAAGGGAGATTGCTATGACACCACCAATCAGCTTTACGACCTCCGATCGGCCGCTGCGCCGTATCCGTATCAATATGATAACGCGAAATCCCTATCAGCCACGCAAGTATTTTGACCCGGAAGCGATTAACCAGCTTGCAGAATCCATCCGGCTTTACGGTGTGCTGAACCCGCTGACTGTGCGGCGCAAAAGCGGCGGGTTTGAGCTGATTGCCGGGGAGCGCCGCCTGCGTGCCGCGCGCGCTGCTGGGCTCACTGAGGTGCCCTGTATCGTTATGACTGCGGACGAGCAGGATTCGTCTGCAATTGCGCTGGTCGAAAATCTTCAGCGGCGTGACCTTGACTTTTTTGAGGAAGCTTACGGCTACCGGCAGCTGATCGAATTGTATGGGCTGACACAGGAAGAAGCAGCGCGCCGGGTTGGCAAGACGCAGAGCGCGGTTGCAAATAAGCTGCGTCTGCTCAAGCTTTCACCGAAGAATATGGATATGATCCGCGAGGCGGAACTGACCGAGCGGCATGCGCGGGCGCTGCTGCGCATTCAGGATGAAGAGGCGCGGCTGGCCGTAACCCAGTACATCATTGAGCATGAGCTGAATGTCAGCCGGACCGAACAGTATATTGATAAGCTGCTGACCGAGCAGGAGCTGGCTGCGCCCGCAAAGGGGCGGCTACGGATGATGCTGAAGGATGTGCGGCTGTTTCTGAACACCATCGACCGCGCGGTTGGTACGATGCAGTCCTGCGGTGTGCGGGCGGATGTGCAGCGGGAGGAAAACGAAAACGGCCTGCGGCTGACGATTTCAATCCCTCATGCGCGCGCGAATTAGCGCAGGCAAGGGAAGGGGAGCGGAATGTTTCACGTGAAACATAGAGCTTCGATTCAAGCAGTGGAATCCTTTTAAGCGAATTGCCTGTCGGCGGCTACAATATTTTAGATTTTGCAAATATGAATTATTTATGACAAACCCCTTACATATACCATATAAACCCCCTTTACTGTTTCACGTGAAACATTTTTCTGGATGTTTCACGTGGAACTTTTTTGTATTTGCTTGCAAACAATCGGCAAAGGGGGTATAATAGGTTTTGTAAGAAAATCAAAGAATATTGGGGCGAAGTTTATGGCAAAAATTATTGCATTTGCAAATCAGAAAGGCGGGGTCGGCAAAACGACCACCGCTGTCAACCTGACCGCCGCCCTCAGTGAAATGGGGAAGCGCGTGCTGCTTTGTGATTTTGATCCGCAGGGCAACGCGACCTCCGGCGTGGGGGTTGACCCGCGGCGGCTGGAAACGACGGTCTATGACCTGATCCTCGAGGAAGAGCCCGATGTGCGCAAGGCGATTGTGAAAACGAAATGGGCGGATGTGCTGGGTTCCAATACCGAGCTGGCCGGGGCGGAGATCGACCTGATCTCAATGCCCGAAAGGGAATACCGGCTTCAGCGCCTGCTCAAGGAGGTATCCGGCGACTACGACTATATTATGATCGACTGCCCGCCCTCGCTGGGCATCCTGACGCTGAACTGCCTGTGCGCGGCTGACGCTTTCCTGGTGCCGCTGCAATGCGAGTATTACGCGCTGGAAGGGCTTTCGCAGCTGATGAATACGGTGCGCGCCGTGCAGAAGGGGCTCAATAAGGGAATCCGTCTGGAAGGGGTGCTGCTGACCATGTTTGACGGGCGGACAAACCTGTCCATCCAGGTGGTCGAGGAGGTCAAGAAGCACTTTGGCGATAAGGTCTATTCGACGGTTGTGCCGCGCAATGTGCGGCTCAGCGAAGCGCCCAGCCATGGCCAGCCGATCACCGCTTATGACCGCTATTGCCGGGGCGCAGAAGCTTATCAGGAGCTTGCAGAGGAATTCATTGCGAAAAACTGAAAACACATGCAAGGAGGGTGAAGCCAATGGCAAAAACGAAAGGCGGTCTGGGGAAAGGGCTTGGGTCGCTATTTGGGGATGTCGAGGTCGCGCCTGACGGTACCGTGCTGTCGAACGAACCGCCGCGGACACTCCCGATGACCCATATTGAGCCCAACCTTGACCAGCCGCGGAAGGTATTCGACCCGGAAGCCATGAAGGAATTGACCGAGTCAATTAAAATGCATGGCCTGATTACGCCGATTACAGTGCGGCGGCAGGAAAATGGGCTGTACCAGATCATTGCCGGCGAACGGCGATGGAGGGCGGCGCGTTCGGCCGGGCTGACCGAAATCCCTGCGCATATTATTGAAGCGACAGATGCGCAGGTCATGGAGCTTGCGATGGTGGAAAATCTCCAGCGGCAGGACTTGAACCCGATTGAGGAAGCGGAGGGGCTGGAAAGCCTGATGCAGAGCTGTGGGTTTACCCAGGAGGAGGCCGCAGAGCGGGTTGGGCGGTCGCGGTCGGCGGTTGCGAATGCGCTGCGGCTGCTGGCGCTTGACCAGCCGCTGCGGGAGATGGTCGCCGACGGGAGGCTGTCCAGCGGGCATGCGCGGGCGCTGCTTTCGGTCAAGGACGAGGATAAGCGGGCGGATGCAGCGGAACGGATGCAGCGGATGACCGTGCGGCAGGCGGAAAGCCTTGCAAAGCGGCTGAACCGTAAGCCGAAGGAGGACGCGCAGCCGGACGGCAGCTTCAACGTCGATTATATCGCGGAGGTCGAGCGGTCGCTGGAAGGCTGCCTGGGACGGAAGGTCACCATTACGCAGGGGAAGAATGCCGGGGCGCTGAGCCTGGAATTCTACGGTTCAGATGACCTTGAGCGGCTGATCCAGGCGCTCAAGGGGATCCTGGTTTGATGGAGGCGAAGCATGGACGAGCAGAAAAATACGGAACAGAAAAAACAGGCTTCTCATTTTATGGCGTTCTATGTAGTCGGGCTGTTCTCCATTGCGCTGGTGCTGATTTTGCTGAGTTATCTGACACAGACGCGTGCGGATGATCAGATTGCACACGCAGAGACACGGTTACAGGAGCAGGTAAGCGCGACGCAGGGCATCCAGGCAAAAATGGAGGTCTTGCAGGAAGCAAATAACGATCAGGCACAGCGGATTGCGGCGCTTGAGCAGTCGCTTTCGCGGGCGATGGATGAGAATGAGATGCTGGAAAAGCGTGCTGAGGCGCAGGAGGGGCTGATAAAAGCCTGCCAACTTGCGCGCAGCGAGGAAAGCTGGCCGCAGATGCATGAGGAGCTTGACAGGCTTGCGCAGGAATACGGCTTGGAGGCGCTCGATGGAAGCGACCCGAAAAAGCTGCTGTGGACGGCAGAGGAAAGCAAAGTTTATAATGAGCTCCGAGCCTTGCAGGCGGAGCCAAAAGAAGAATAAAAAGGAAGGGAAAAACGATGTTAGACATCAAATTTATCCGTGAGAACACTGAAAAAGTCAAGGAGCGCCTTGCGCTGCGCGGGAAGAGCTACGATGAAGAGGTCGCGGAAGCGATCCGCCTTGACGACCGGCGCAAGGAGATTATCTTGGAGGTCGAGGGGCTCAAAGCTGAGCAGAATAAGGTCTCGAAGCAAATCCCGCAGATGAAGAAGGCGGGGGAGGATACTTCCGCAATCATGGCGGAGATGAAGCAGATTGCGGAACGGGTCAAGGGGCTTGACGCCGAGCGCTCGGAAACAGAGGGGAAGCTCAAGGAAGCGCTGCTTTGCATCCCCAACGTGCCGGATGACCGCGTCCCTGCCGGAACGGACGATTCCTGTAACCCGGAGGTGCGGCGCTGGGGTGAGCCGAAAAGCTTCGACTTTGAAGCGCAGGCACATTGGGATATCGGCGCAAAGCTTGGGGTACTCGACCCGGAGACGGCTGCAAAGGTCACAGGATCGCGGTTCCACTTTTATAAAGGGCTTGGAGCAAGGCTGGAACGCGCGGTAATCAACTATTTCCTCGATACGCATACCGGCGAAAGCGGTTATACCGAGGTGCTGCCGCCGTTTATGGCAAATACCGCTTCTATGACGGGCACCGGCCAGCTGCCGAAGTTCGCTGAGGACATGTACCACCTGGAAAATACCGATCTGTATATGATCCCCACCGCAGAGGTGCCGGTTACAAATATGTACCGCGACGATATCATCCCGGCTGACCAACTGCCGATCCGATACTGCGCGTATTCGGCCTGCTTCCGCGGGGAGGGCGGCTCGGCGGGCCGCGACCAGCGTGGGCTGATCCGCCAGCACCAGTTTAATAAGGTCGAGCTGGTCAACTTTACCGCGCCGGAGGATTCGTGGAACCAGCTGGATAACCTGACGCACGCGGCGGAAAAGGTGCTGCAAGGGCTGGGGCTGCCGTACCGCGTGGTATGCCTGTGCACGGGCGACGTTGGTTTTTCGTCGGCCTGCACCTATGATATTGAGGTCTGGATGCCATCGTATGGGCGTTACGTTGAAATTTCTTCGTGCTCGAATTTCCTGGATTATCAAGCGCGCCGTGCCAATATCCGCTGCCGCAATGCGGAGGGCAAGCCGGTATTCGCGCATACTTTGAACGGCTCGGGCGTTGCGGTCGGGCGTACGGTTGCGGCGATCATGGAGAATTACCAGAATGCAGACGGCAGCGTAACCGTCCCGGAAGCGCTCCGAAAATATATGGGCGTCGACGTGATCGGCTAAGGCCGGGTAACGCTCCAGAGAATCGGATGTTTCACGTGAAACATCCCAGGTGGGAAACGGTACGTGTTTCACGTGAAACAATTTAGGGGAGGAAGCCGGGCAGAGGTTTCACCCGGGGTTCCAGGGAAGGTGTTTTGCACCTTCCTTTGCCCTATCTGGGATGCCGGAAAAAACTGCGTGGAGGTGGAAAATGGACGAACTAAAGGAAAAGAAAAAGCGCAGAAGGCGCAGGCGCGGTGGAAACGGGCCGTATAAAGGCTTCGTGCAGCCGGTAGGGACGGATGAGCAGGAAGCGCAGACCGGAATGCTGGAAGCCTGGTTCCAGCCAGAGCTACTGCGCAGGTGTACCCCGACAGAACGGTATTTTGTGCGGCTGCTGCATGAATCACTGATTGAAAGTACCGAAACCCGTCACCTTGATCATTGCTTTACGATGGCGCGGAAGGCGATTAGCTATGCCAATACTTTTTTGAAAGCGGCAGAAGGGAAGGACGACGGAGCGGCAAAGCCCGTGTTGGCTCGGTTCCGCAGAGCGCTTCCGGCTTATATCCGGAACCCGGAGCATCCGCTGTGCGTGCGTATTCAGAAAAACTATACGATGTGTTTGCTGGGGACAGCACGGATGCAGCTGGCGGATTTCCGCGGGCGCGAGGCGGCAGAAGCGTTTCTGGCGCTGGATGACTTCCCAGTCGAGGAACTGCTCGATTATTCGCTCTATGCACTTTATCAGCGGGATTATGTGCCAAAGTATATCCAAGCGCCGCTAGAGCAGCTGATCGCGGGCGACCCGAAGGATGAATACCCAGCGGCGCGGCTTATGCAGCGGCACTTTGTGGTGCATGTAGGCGGGACCAATACAGGGAAAACCTATCAGTCGATCCAGAAGCTGATGGATGCGGAGAGCGGAGTTTACCTTGCGCCGCTTCGGCTGCTCGCATGTGAAATCCAGGATACGCTGAACCATTCCGGCGTGCCGTGCAGCCTGTCAACCGGCGAAGAAGAGGATATCGTGCCGATGGCACGGCATATTGCATCAACGGTGGAAAAGCTGGATCTGTACGCGCAGTATGAACTTTGCGTAATCGATGAATGTCAGATGATCGCTGACCGGGAGCGGGGGTTTGCATGGACGCGCGCGATTCTGGGGTGCCAGGCTGAGGAGCTGCATCTATGCACTGCGCCGGAAGGGCTGCCGATCGTGCTGCGGCTGATTGAAAGCTGCGGCGATACAGCCGAAGTGTTCGAGCATGAACGCACATCGAAGCTGGAATACTTGCCGGAGCCGGTTGCGCTGGACGAGGTCGAGCCGGGGGATGCGCTGATTGCATTTTCAAAGCGGGCAGTGCTCGAATATGCCGATAAAATGAACGCTGTAGGACGGCCCAGCTCGATTATCTATGGGGCGCTGCCGTACCCGGCGCGGCGGATGCAGATGGAACGGTTCCTGAACCGGGAAACGACGCTGCTTGTCGCGACAGATGCAATTGGGATGGGGCTCAACCTGCCGGTCAGACGGATTATTTTTACCGCTGATAAAAAATTCGACGGGAAAAACAGCCGGGAACTCATCCCCGCAGAGGTGCAGCAGATCGCAGGGCGCGCGGGGCGTATGGGCATGTATGATATCGGCTATGTCGGTTCGCTGACAGGGAGCGAAGTGATCGCCGAGGGGATGCGCAAGCGCGTGCCGGTGATTGAAAAGGCGATGCTGGGCTTTTCAGACCTTGTGCTGCGCGTTGAGCATGACTTGCTTGAGGTGCTGAAGGTGTGGAATGCGATGCCGACGATCGAGCCCTATCAAAAAATGGATATTACGAGCTATATCTGGATTATTGAAAAGCTCAAAAGCCGTGGGATTGAGCTGTCAAAAAGCGAATACCTGCGGGCCGCGTCCATCCCGTTTGAGGAAAAAAACGCGCAGCTGCTCGACCGCTTTTTAGAGTATTGCAGCGCATTTTCGGCAGGGGAAGGGATCATTTCAGCGCCAGAACTCAAATTCGATTCACTGGACAGCCTGGAGCTGTACTGCAAGGAATTGGATCTGTATTATTCGTTCTCGCGGGCATTTGGATATGAAATTGATTTGGATTGGCTGCATTCAGAAAAATCGGGGGCGGCAGCAAGGATCAATGAAATCCTGATTACGCAAATGCGTAAAAAGGGGAATTCCTGCCGAAAGTGCCTGCGCCCGCTGCGATGGAATTACCCATACCGGATTTGTGAGGATTGCCGGAGAAAGCTGCGTCGGGAAGGAAAATAGGAATTCGGAATGGAATACCGGATACGGAGCAGGACAGGGTATTTGAATGAGTAAACAAATTGTAAACGTGGGGTAACCCAAAAGGCGAAAAAACTGCTATACTGAGAA
>QXXE01000057.1 GCA_009911355.1 Clostridiaceae bacterium
CCGACTTTGCCATCCATGACACGGGCGGCGGCAACCCCCACGCCCATATCATGCTGACAATGCGCCCCATCCAGCAGAACGGCGCATGGGGAGCGAAGCAGAAAAAGGAGTACATTCTTGACCCGCAGGGAAAGAAAATCTATGACCCGAAAAAGCGGCAGTACAAGTGCAAGGCCATCCCCGCCACCGACTGGAACGAGCAGACCAAGGCCGAGGAATGGCGGGCGGCGTGGGCGCAGCTTTGCAACCGGGCGCTGGAGCAGTACGGACACGCCGGGCGCATCGACCACCGCAGTTATGAGCGGCAGGGCATCGACCAGATACCCACCGTCCATTTAGGCGTTGCCGCCTCCGCTATGGAGAAGCGCGGCATCCGCACCGAGCGCGGCGATCTGAACCGGGAAATCGAAGTTTCAAATCAGAAACTCCGGCAACTGAAAGCCCGTATCGCCAAGCTGCAAAAGTGGCTGAAAGAGGAACAGGAGAACACCGAGCCACCCACCCTTGCCGACTATATCCAGGGCATTTTGAGCCGCAGGACGCGGGAGGGGAAATCGCAGGTTTCCCAATCCATCTATAACCTCAAAGACGCGGCGAAAATGCTGAATTTCCTGCAAAGCAACAACATCATGGATATGGCGGGGCTTGATGAAAAATTCAAGTCCATGATAGGGGAACAGCTTGACATCCAGCATAAACTGAAACCCATTGACCGGCGGTTAGGCACTCTGAAAAAGCACATTGAACAGGCCGAGATTTATTTCAAGTACAAGGGGAAAAAGCATCTGACCGAGGCCGAGCAAATCTTATTCACGGCGGCGCACGACTATCTGAAAGGCGTGATGAACGGCAAGACCGCCCTGCCGGTAAAGGCATGGAAAGCGGAGTATGCCAAGCTGACCGCAGAACGGGAAACGCTCAACCGGCGGTATCTCGCATTGAAAGGGGAAGTGAAAGAAGCCGAGCAAATCCGCAGGAGCGTTTACAACATCTTGCGGCAGGAACAGCGGGAGCAGCAGCCCCGCAGGGCGCAGGATATAGGACGGTAACAAGCAGGGCGGCGGGGTAGTCACCGCCGCCCTATTTTGTACTTTCGTCATTCCCATAAAATGAAATTTAGATTATTCTTTTAATAGCATTATTCACTCTGTATAATTGTTTTGGTAATCCCAGTATCCGTATCCCAAAACACATAAAACATAAGACTATGTATATAACTGCCCTGATTGATTTTAACTTCTATTTGCCCAACAAAACACATGGGCTTGCCATTATGAAATTGCCAGTCTGATTCTTGCAACCATTCTGGCATTTCTGTTAAAAATTTGAAATCCTTTTTTATCTGCTCACTTAAATAAGCTATGAGTTCTTCTTTTTTTCCTTGAAAATTTGAAAGAACTCCATAAAAATAGTTTTCGCTTTCTAAACTTGACAAGGGGTGGATATGCAACTCTTTACCCAATTTGCAAACTATTTCCAAAATATCTTTTGGAATTTTTGATTCAAATTCTATACAATCCATCAATGAATTCCTCCAAACAAGTTCAAGTATAGCACATCTCCCCATCGAAAACAATCCCGTCCTATCTCCGTTTCGACTATCCAGACCGTCAAGGGCCGAGTAGTATTTTTTGCTTCGCAAAAAATCTCCACTCTGCCCCCTTGACCGTCTGGATTTTTGCCGTTGCCATTTCGCCGCCGAAAACGGGGAACAGGATTTGACAACCCTGCCCCCCGCTTTCGTCCGCTTCATTTTAACGGCAAAACCGTCTGCACTACTGCGGCGGCTACCGGTAGGTTTTGCGGTGGCTCTGCCCCTGCGCCCCCGGCCTCTCTCAAAGAACAGGATAAAGGCAGGAGCGTCACCGGCGGGCGTGGACATTTAGGCTTGCGGCACAGCCCCCAAACCCCTATGAATACGGGCTTCCTGGTGCGCTCCAAGCCCCGGCGCGGGGCGGGGTAAGGGTTTTACTACCCACCCCCGAAAACGGCTTTTAACCGTCCACGGGGCTTTTCCCGCCTGATTTTTCCCATCCCTTGAAAAGTTCCTCTTGACAAAAAGCCTAACGGCCTGATTCTCGGCACTCCCGGCTCCGGCAAGTCCTTTTCCGCCAAGCGGGAAATCGCCAACTGTTTTCTTCTCACCACCGATGACATCATCGTGTGCGACCCGGAATCGGAGTACGCGACCCTTGTGGAGCGGCTGCATGGGCAGGTAATCAAGATTTCGCCCACCTCTGGGGACTACATTAACCCGATGGACCTAAACCTGGACTACTCGGACGATGAAAACCCGCTGTCTTTGAAATCCGATTTCATTCTGTCGCTGTGCGAGCTGATCGTGGGCGGCAAGGAGGGCTTGCAGCCGGTCCAGAAAACCATCATCGACCGTTGTGTGCGGCTGGTCTACCATGATTACCTGAACGACCCCAGGCCGGAAAATATGCCGGTATTGGAGGATTTATACAACCTTCTGCTGACCCAGGAGGAAAAAGAAGCGCAGTACATCGCTACGGCGCTGGAAATCTATGTTTCCGGCTCCCTGAATGTGTTCAACCACCGGACCAATGTAAACATCGACAACCGCATTGTCTGCTATGACATCAAGGAGTTAGGCAAGCAGCTGAAAAAAATCGGTATGCTGGTGGTGCAGGACCAGGTGTGGAACCGCGTCACCATCAACCGCGCCGCCCACAAGTCCACCCGGTACTACATTGACGAGATGCACCTGCTGCTCAAAGAGGACCAGACCGCCGCCTATACCATTGAAATCTGGAAACGCTTTCGGAAATGGGGCGGGATTCCCACCGGCATCACACAGAACATCAAGGACCTGCTTGCCAGCCGGGAGATCGAGAACATCTTTGAGAACTCGGACTTTGTATATATGCTCAATCAGGCAAGCGGGGACCGGCAGATTCTGGCAAGGCAGCTGGGCATCTCCCCGCACCAGCTGTCCTATGTGACCCACTCCGGCGAGGGCGAAGGGCTGCTGTTCTACGGCAACATTATCCTGCCCTTTATCGACCGGTTCCCCAAGGATACCGAGCTGTACCGCATAATGACCACCCGGTTGTCCGACCTGTCAGAAATAACAAAATCACAGAATCTAAAGGAGGGAAAGCAATCATGACTGCACAGAAAATGAAACACAATCCCCGGCTGTTTTTGAAGCGGGCGATGGACATTCAGCGCCGCCAGCTGCTTCTGGCGATGGCGGACGCGGTAAGCGAGTGCCGTACTGCGGAGAGCATGGCGGCAGAACTGAACCGTGACGGGGAAACGGGCCTGCTCCGCCTTGCGGAAATCTGGTGCTGCCTCTCCCCCGGCACCGGCGGCAGGATTATGGAGGGCCGGGGCGCGGAGCTTCTGGCCGATGTGCTGGCACAGGTCTATGCCTGCCTGGTCCTCCGCCCCTTACACACCCCGGCTGGCATGGGCCTCTATGTGGAACTGCTCTATATGATGGAGGCGCTGATGCTGGGGGAATGGTTTGATTAAGGAGCCGCGCCTGCGCTTCACCGAGGAGGAACGGACCGACCCGGCGCTGGAAAAGCCGATCCGCCGCGCGGAGAAAGCGGCTGTCCGGGCAGACAAGGCGCAGGCCAGGATACCCAAAAAGAAGGTCCGGCAGACCGTTATGGACCCCGATACCGGAAAGAAAACAACGAAACTGACCTTTGAGGAACAGGCAAAGCCGCCCTCCAAGCTGTCCCATGCGGTACGAGGCGCTCCGGCCAACGCGCTGCTTGCCGGGGCGCATAAGGAAATCCGCAAGTCCGAACAGGACAATGTGGGCGTGGAGGGGGCGCACAAGACTGAGCAGGCTGTTGAAGTCAGCGCGCGGCTGGTGCGGGAGGGATACCGCAGCCATAAACTGAAACCCTACCGCGAAGCGGCAAGGGCGGAGCAAAAGCTGGAAAAAGCAAACATCAACGCCCTGTACCAAAAGTCCCTGGCGGAGAACCCCCAGCTTGCCAGCAACCCCCTTTCCCGCTGGCAGCAAAAGCAGGCCATCAAAAAGGAATATGCCGCCGCCAAACGCGCCGGTCAAACGGCTGGGCATACGGCACAGGCCGCAGGCCATACTGCCAAGACCGCGCACAAGACCGGCAAGGCGGCAAAGTCTGTCAAAGAAAAAGCGGAACAGGCAGGCCGCTTTGTCATGCGGCACAAGAAGGGATTCCTGATTGCACTGGCGCTGTTTCTGCTGGTCTGCCTGCTGATGAATACCCTGTCCTCCTGCTCCATGCTGGCCCAGAGCATCGGCTCGGCGGTGTCCGGCTCCACCTATCCCTCCAAAGACGAGGATATGCTGGGGGCCGAAGCGGACTATGCCGCAAAGGAGGCACAACTGCAAACCGAACTGGACAACATGGAGAGCCTGCACCCAGGCTATGACGAGTACCGGTACAATCTGGACCCTATCGGCCACAATCCCCATGAGCTGGCGGCTTATTTAAGCGCCCTGCTCCATGAGTACACGCCCCAGAGCGCGGCGGCACAGTTACAGCGGGTCTTTGACCTCCAATATGTCCTGACACTGACCGAGGAGGTGGAAATCCGCTACCGCACCGAAACCAGCACCGACCCGGAAACCGGGGAAACGACCAGCGAGGAAGTCCCTTATGAATACTACATCCTCCATGTGGAGCTTGTGAACACCCAGATTTCCGCCCTTGCGCCGGAACTGCTCACCCCGGACGAATATGAGATGTACCAGGTCTATATCGCCACCAGGGGCAACAAGCCGCTGCTGTTTGGCGGCGGTTCCCCGGATATGGGAAATTCCGAGGATTTGAGCGGCGTGGAGTTTATAAACGGGACCCGCCCCGGCAATCCGGGACTGGTGGATCTGGCAAAGCGTCAGGTGGGAAATGTGGGCGGCTATCCGTATTGGAGCTGGTACGGCTTTAACAGCCGGGTGGAATGGTGCGCCTGCTTCGTGAGCTGGTGCTATAACCAGGCCGGGAAAAGCGAACCGCGCTTTGCGGGTTGCCAGTCCCAGGGCGTACCCTGGTTCCAGTCGCATGGACAATGGGGCGGGCGCGGATATGCCAACATCGCCCCCGGCGACGCCATTTTCTTTGACTGGGATTTGGACGGTTCCGCCGACCATGTCGGCATTGTGATCGGCACAGACGGGAGCCGGGTCTATACGGTGGAGGGCAATTCCGGCGACGCCTGCAAAATCAAAAGCTATGATCTGAATTACCAGTGTATCAAGGGCTACGGCCTGATGAACTGGAACTAAACCATATGGGAAGGAGTGTTTACAGATGGCAACGAACAAAATCGACCGGATTGACCGGGAGATCGCAAAGACCCGCGAAAAGCTGGCGGAATACCAGAACAGGCTGCGGGAATTGGAGGCGCAGAAAACCGAGGCGGAGAACCTGCAAATCGTCCAGCTGGTGCGGGCGGTCCGAATGACCCCGCAGGAACTGAACGCGCTGCTGTCCGGCGGCGGGATTCCCGGCGTGGGAACGCCTGCACCCGATACCCAGAAAAAGGAGGAAATTCACGATGAAATCTAAACAGTTATTGCGGACACTGGCCGCATTTTGCACCGCCCTGGTCCTCATGGGCGGTTTTTCTGTCCCTGCCTACGCAGGCGGCGGAGAGGAACCGGCTGATGGAACCAACGATTCCAACGTACAGGTGGAGCAGCCGGAGGAAACGCCGCCCCTCACCCCGGATGGCAACGCCACCCTGGTGGACGATTACGGCGGGAACAAGCAGCTGATTACCGTTACCACCAAAAACGGCAACTACTTTTACATCCTGGTGGACCGGGATGACGAGGGGGAAAACACCGTCCATTTTCTGAACCAGGTGGACGAGGCCGACCTGATGGCGCTGATGGAGGACGGGGACAGCGAGGAACCTCCTACCGTTTGCAGCTGCACCGAGAAATGTCAGGCAGGCGCAATCAACCGGAACTGCCCGGTCTGCGCCTTTACCATGACAAGCTGCACCGGCAAGGCGGCGGAACCGGAGAAGCCGCCTGCAACGGAGCCGGAACCGGAGAAAAAGTCCGGCATGAATCCGGCTGTCCTGCTTTTGGTTGTGGCCCTGTTAGGCGGCGGGGGCGCGCTCTACTACTTCAAGTTTATGAAGAACAGGCCGAAAACCAAAGGCCCGGACAATCTGGACGATTATGACTACGGCGATGAGGAAGATGAGCTGTGGGAATCCGAGGAGGGCGCGGAGGAGGAACCGGAGGAAAGTGAGGAAGAACCGGAATGACCCGCTTCACTGACAGCCCCTTTGAGCGCATGATGACACAGAAACCGGAGGGCAGGAAGAAAACTTCCCGCCCTCCTTCTTTACCCAAAAGCCACCCCTGCTATGGCTGCGGCAACTACGGGAGGCCCTGTGTGGGATTCTGCCACCGGGAACTGGAAAAGCAGCTGAAAGAAAGGAGAGATCGGAAATGAAGTATCTTATTTTATTTATCAAAATCGTTGCTGTTTTTGACCTGTGCTGTCTGGCGGTGTATTTGGGCGGCGATATTCTGACTGCCCTGATACGCAAACTTCGGAAAAAGCCTGCACAGGGCGATGACCTCTATGACTTTTCTATTGATGGCGACACAACCGCCCCGCTGTCCATAGATTCCATCCGCCAGCTGTACTCCGGCGATGTGGAAAATTTTGTAGAGGAAAGGCTTCTGCCGGAGGCCGCAAAGACGATGGAGGCTTTAACGGAACGGGAACAGACAGCGGCCCGCCTGCTTTTATGCGCTCTGATCGGCTATCTGAAAGAAGAAGCCCGCATGGACGAACAGAGTTTTCCGATGGTGATGGAACTTCTGAAATATATGGAGGGAGAAAAAGAGGAAGGCTGCCAGGACCCGGTAGACTGGTTACTGGAGGACGCCAACAGCCGCGCACACCGGCAGGAGTCCTATTACAGCAATTATCAACGCTACCAGCTGATGCAGGTGGATAAAAAACGTGTCATTCTGGCCTGCCGTATCCTCATCAATGATCTGGTAGGAAAACTGTACCGATATGATTACCGGTTCGGCTATGACCTGATGCTGACAGAGGACAACAGCATTGAGGAAAAGCTGCGTACATCTATGCGGGAAGAATGGGAGGATGAAGATTATGCGCCTTGTGATTGCTGAAAAACCGTCGGTGGCCCAAAGTCTGTCCGCTGTGATCGGGGCCAATGCCCGCAAGGACGGGTATCTGGAAGGGAACGGCTGGCGGGTCAGCTGGTGCGTGGGGCATCTGGCGGGGCTTGCCGACGCGGACAGCTACGACCCTAAGTACGCCAAGTGGCGCTATGACGATCTGCCGATCCTGCCCTCGGACTGGAAAATGAGCGTGGGGCGGGACAAGAAGAAACAGTTTGATATTCTCAAAAAGCTGCTGTGCGCCCCGGATGTGACCGAGGTGGTAAACGCCTGTGATGCGGGACGGGAGGGCGAACTGATTTTCCGCAACGTCTATGAGCTGGCGGGGTGCAAAAAGCCCATGAAACGGCTCTGGATTTCCAGCATGGAGGATTCGGCAATCCGGGAGGGCTTTGAAAACCTCCGCCCCGGCGCGGACTATGACGGTTTGCATCAGGCGGCGCTCTGCCGCGCCAAAGCCGACTGGCTGGTGGGCATCAACGCTACCCGGCTGTTTTCGGTGCTGTACCGCCGGACCCTCAACATCGGTCGGGTCATGTCCCCGACACTGGCCCTTATCGTCCAGCGGGAAGCAGAGATTGAAGCCTTCCAGCCGGAGCCGTTCTATACGGTGGCGCTGGAGCTGCCCGGATTTACCGCTGTGGGGGCGCGGATGAAAGACAAAACCGCCGCGAAAGAGCTGCAAACCGCCTGCCGGGGAGGTTCTGCGGTGGTGAAACAGGCGCAGCGGAAAGAGAAGTCCGAAAAGCCGCCCGCCCTCTATGACCTGACCACTTTACAGCGGGACGCCAACCGCCTGCTGGGGTTTACCGCCCAGCAAACGCTGGACTATCTGCAAAATCTCTATGAGAAAAAGCTGTGTACTTATCCCCGGACGGACAGCCGGTATCTGACCTCGGATATGGCGGAGGGCCTGCCGGTGCTGGTCAACCTCACCGCCAATGCCATGCCGTTCCGAAAGGGGATTGGCATTACCTGCAACCCGGAGGCGGTCATCAACGATAAGAAAGTGACCGACCACCATGCAGTGATCCCCACCCGCAATCTTCGGGATGCGGATTTGTCTGCCCTCCCTGTGGGGGAAAAAGCGGTGTTGGAGCTGGTGGCCGCAAGGCTGCTGTGCGCGGTGGCGGAACCCCATCTTTACGAGGAAACCGCCGCCACGCTGGTCTGCGCCGGTCAGGAGTTTGCCGCAAAAGGGAAAACCATTCAGCGCCCCGGCTGGCGCAAGCTGGATGCCGCTTATCACGCCGGTCTGAAAAATGCCCCGGAGCCAGAGGGCGGGCCAGAGGAAAAGACGCTGCCGGAACTCTCCCAGGGACAGTCTTTGCCTGTTTCCAACGCCTCCGTCAAGGAGGGGAAAACCAGCCCGCCAAAGCATTTCACCGAAGATACCCTGCTGTCGGCTATGGAGAACGCCGGTAAAGAAGATATGCCCGATACCGCCGAGCGCAAGGGATTGGGTACGCCTGCCACCCGCGCCGGGATTCTGGAAAAGCTGGCCTCCACCGGTTTTCTGGAACGGAAAAAGAGCAAAAAGACGGTCCAGCTGATGCCCTCCCGCGACGCGCGTTCCCTCATTACCGTTCTGCCGGAACAGCTGCAATCCCCGCTTCTCACCGCCGAGTGGGAGTACCGGCTGGGCGAGATCGAGCGCGGCGAGCTTTCCCCGGAGGAGTTTCTGTCCGGGATTTACGCCATGCTGCGGGAGCTGGCGGCAACCTATCAGGTGGTCAAGGGAACCGAGTACCTGTTCTCCCCTCCCCGCGAAGCGGTAGGCAAATGCCCCCGGTGCGGCGGTGAGGTTACGGAATCGCAAAAGGGGTTTTTCTGCCAAAGCGGAACTTGCAGATTTGCCATCTGGAAAGACAGCAAGTGGTGGAGCGCCAAGAAGAAACAGCCCACCAAGGCCGTTGTCGCGGCTCTCTTAAAAGACGGGCGGGCAAGGCTCACCGGCTGTTACTCGGAAAAGACCGGCAAAACCTATGACGCGGATGTGCTTTTGGAGGATACCGGTGAGTATGTAAACTTCAAGCTGGACTTTGGCGGCAAAGAGAAACGCAATGGAGGAAAGAAAAATTGAATAAAGAGCAGCTTACGCTTGGTTCCTTATTCGACGGCATAGGAGGTTTTCCCTATGCCGCCTCTTTTTATGGAATCAAACCTTTGTGGGCCAGCGAAATCATACCAGAATGTATTTCTGTGACACAGAAGCACTTTCCTGAAATGGAACACGTTGGCGACATTACGAAACTTTATGGCGGCACACTGCCGCCCGTGGACATCATCACCTTCGGCTCCCCATGCCAGGACTTGTCCGTGGCATCGGGCAAGCGCCTGGGCCTTGCCGGGGAACGGAGCGGCCTCTTTCTGGAGGCTGTCAGGATTATCAGAGAAATGCAGGAGGCAACCAATGGAGAATACCCGAAATTCGCGCTCTGGGAAAATGTCCCCGGAGCCTTGTCAAGTTCTTCCCGGCGTGACTTTAAGGCTGTGCTGGAAGCGTTCACAAAGGCCGAAGTTCCAATGCCTGGTTCTGGACGGTGGGCAAACGCCGGAATGGTACGAGGCCGAGGAGCTGACCTCGCTTGGTGCGTGTACGACGCCCAATACTTCGGAACAGCACAGCGGCGCAGGCGTATCTTTCTTATCGCAGATTTTAGAGGCCAACGCAGCGGAGAAATACTCTTTGTCCCCAAAAGCCTGTCAGGGTATTTTGCGGCGGGCGGAACGCCGCGGCAAGGACCTGCCGCCTATGCTCAAAGCGGCGCTGGAACAGCAGGCGCGGGGGATGTGACCCCCGCCATCTCCATGCGTATCCGCTGTGGCTGTGAGGGCGGCGGCAAGGGGCCTCTGCTCCAGATAGAAAAAAGCGGCACTCTGGCAACCGGAAATGACCAGTATCTCTTTGCGCCGAAGGACGCGGTAGAGATACTGAACGATCAGGGCGGCGATTCCCTTTGCGTAGAGAAAGGCGGTGTATCGCCTACCCTCCGCAGTCAGACCCACGGAAATCTGCCCATCACCGCATACGCCATCCAAGGCTCCATGATCGGCGGGGAGGACAGCCCCCACGCTGTCACCAATTCGGGATGTACGGCTCAATTCCCGCCCGATGCTATGGTCGGAATCAACGGCAATCTTGCCGGGACGCTGCTTGCCAGCTACTACAAGGGAACAGGGATGCGGTGCGGACGGGAGCGGGATGTGGTGCTGTGCGCTTCAAGCGGCCAGAGCCATGCGGAAATTTTGCGGGAACTGTCGCCCACGCTCAACTGTGCCAGTGAACAGCCCTATGTTGTCCGGCCCGGTGACACAGGACAGGAGCAGCCCATCGTGACCCACCCGCAGATTGCCGGGACGCTCTGTGCCTCCGGCGCGGGGCTTTCCCGCCCTGCCGGACAGGGGAACGAGCTGGACTTCTGCGTGATGAGCGCGGGCTTCAAGCACAAGGCCAGCAGCCAGTCCGGGAGCATCGGCTTCCAGGAAGAAACTGCCCCCACCCTCATGGCGGGACAGCAAAGCGCCGTGATGAAAGCCTGTTTGATTGGCGGCGAGGCTGTGATACAGGGCCAGACCGCCGCCGTTGACTGCCGCAACCTCCGGGAAACCGATGAGGTCAGCGGCACACTGCTGGCAAAAGCGGCCTCCGGCGGCTACTCGCTGAATTACCAGAATCCCGTCCGCACCGGGCTTTGCGTGAGAAGGCTCACCCCCACTGAGGCGGAGCGTTTGCAGGGCTACCCGGACGGGTGGACGGAGGCCGGCGCAGATGGCAGCCCCATCAGTGACACAAAGCGTTACCAGATGTTAGGCAATTCTATCGCTGTCCCCTGTGTTGCGTATATTATGCAGGGTATCCGAAATGCCGTGGACGGGACGTGAGAAAGGAGAAAACTATGAGCCATCAAAAGTTATTGTTAGTGGAACAGGAAACCATCCTCCTCTACAACCAGGCGGAGCCTGCCGCCCAGGTCTATACCCATGACCCAAAGCTGATGAAAAAACTGAACCGCCTTGCCGGTAAACACCCGGAGCAGATCATCAAGAAGGACGCCAATAACTTTATTGTCCCCAAACGCTGTGTATCCGTCCGGGAGCCATACAGCGAAAAGCGGCGCAAAGCCGCCAGTGAACGGGCCAGGGCCGCAGGCTATAAGCCGCCGTTGAAATCATCCCCCGGTCAATAAGCATGGCCGGGAATGTCTTTGAAACGGTAAAGCAGTCCATCAGTACCAGAGAAGCGGCGGAACACTATGGAATCGAGGTAAAGCGGAACGGCATGGCCTGCTGTCCTTTCCACGATGACAGGACGCCCAGCCTGAAATTGGACCGCCGCTTTCACTGTTTCGGCTGCGGGGCGGACGGTGATGTGATCGACTTTGCCGCCAGACTGTATAACCTCTCCCCCAAAGAGGCTGCGGAAAAACTGGCCCAGGATTTTGGACTGCTCTATGACAGCCAGGCGCCCCCGAAGAAAACCTATGTCCGTCAAAAATCAGAAGCGCAGAAGTTCCGGGAATCCAAGCAGCGGTGTTTCCGCGCGCTGGCAGACTACGCCCATCTGCTGCGGGGCTGGGAAACCGGCCTTGCGCCCCTGACCCCGGAGGATGAACCGCACCCCCTTTTTGTGGAGGCGCTGCACCAAAAGGACTATGTGGAGTATCTTCTGGACTTTCTGATGGAGGATGGCATCGAGGAACAAAAAACATGGATTGCAGAACACCTAACAAAAATCATGGATTTGGAAAGGAGAAACAAGGAAATGGCAGAGAAACCCACCAACCGGGAGCGATTGCGGGAAATCACCGAGGGCATTGAGCAGAACATCAAGGAACTGTTTGAGAGCGAAAAGTATATGCGCTATCTGTCGGTGATGTCCCGGTTCCACCGCTACTCGGTCAATAATACCATGCTGATCTATATGCAGAAGCCGGACGCGACCCTTGTGGCTGGCTATAACAAGTGGAAGAATCAGTTTGAGCGCCATGTGAAAAAGGGCGAGCGCGGCATCACCATCATCGCGCCCACCCCCTATAAGAAGAAAATCGAGGAGCAGAAGCTGGACCCGGACACCCACGCGCCAATGCTGGACGCAAACGGCAGGGTGGTCATGGAGGAAAAAGAGGTGGAAATCCCGCTGTTCCGTCCGGTCAAGGTCTTTGATGTGAGCCAGACGGACGGAAAGCCCCTGCCCTCCCTGGCGGCGGACCTGTTCGGGAATGTCCGGCACTTTGAGGCGTTTATGGAGGCGCTGAAACGCTCCGCCCCGGTTCCCCTTGCGTTTGAGGAAATGGACGCGGATACGGACGGATATTTTTCTTCCAGCCAGCAGCGCATTGCCATCCGCCAGGGCATGAGCGAGGTGCAGACGGTTTCCGCCGCTGTCCATGAGATCGCCCACAGCAAGCTGCACAACTTTGATGTGCCGGACAACCCGGACGCGCCCTTGTATCAGGAAGTGGAGCTGTTTGGACAGCCAGCCCTGTTCTCCAATGAGCGGATTGCCGCAGACGATCTGCCGGACGGACTGTTTTGTTATGACCTGCGCGGTTCCGATGATGACCCCGGCGCGCCGGTTGCGGTCGAGGAACGGGTTATCGTCAACCACGCCGGTTCCGTCATAACCGCAAAGCCGCTGGAACTGCCGGAGGAAGGGCATCTCCCGCTGACCGATGAATCCGGCCTGGACTTTAACGGCGGCGAAAAGACCGCCCAGCGGTTTTTGCAGGATCATAAAAAGGACCGGCGCACTGAGGAGGTGGAGGCCGAGAGCATCTCTTACGCGGTCTGCCAATATTTTGGGATTCAGACCGGCGCAAACAGCTTTGGGTACATTGCGAACTGGAGCCAGGGCAAGGAGCTGAAGGAACTGCGGGCCAGCCTGGAAACCATCAACAAGACCGCCGGTACTCTGATTGCCGATATTGACCGCCATTTTCAGGAGGTCTGCAAGGAGCGCGGCATTGATCTGGAATCCGGGCCGGAGCAGGACGCCGGAAAAGAAACCATGCAGCCGGAAAGCCCGCAGGCCGATACGGAAAATCAAGAGGTTTCCCCTGAACCGGAACCCTCCTGGAAAATCCCCGTCGAACTGCCGGAGCAGGACCCCTCCATGTTCCGCTATTACATTACCCAGGAATCGCTGGATGTGGGAACCTATCCTTTGATGGACGGGAAAACCATCACTGAACTGGCCGCATGGATAAAGGTGGAACAGGATTCCATCACTGCCTTTGGCTGTATCGACTACCCCCAGCCGCTGACCGCCGAACAGGAACGGGAATACGCCCTTTTGCCCGCCAGCCAAAACCCGCGGGCGCTGGATTCCATCGGCCATGCCGCAGAAGCCGCCCCGCTGCCCGACGCGCCGGAGCAGGCGCTGGATGAATACCCGATGCCGGACCCTTTGCTGCGGGAGGACGATCTGAAAAACTGCGGCTATCAGGACGGGGACTTGCTGCCCCTCTCCAAAGAGCGGGCGCTGGAACTGTTTGAGCAGGATTTGACGGTGTACGCGGTGGTGGACGGGGGCGGCGCGGAAATGCTCTTTGACCGGGAGGAATTTGAATCCCAGCTGCCCGGTACGGTGTTCGCCCTTTCCCGCGAGGAATGGGAGGAAAGCCCAGCCTTTGACGCGCTGGTGCAGGACCGGCTGAACCGCCAGCAGGAACGGGAGCAGGCGTTTCTCTCTCATGAGGGGGACTGCTTTGCCATCTATCAGGTCAGCCGGGAGGACCCGCAGAATGTGCGGTTTATGAATCTGGATTGGCTAAAATCCCATGACATCCCCGTGGACCGGGGCAATTATGACCTGATCTACACCGCCCCGCTGGGCGGCTCCGGCACTAAAATGGAGCAGCTGGAAAAACTATATGAGCAGTTCAATCTGCAAAAGCCTGTGGATTTTCACAGCCCCTCCATGAGTGTCAGCGACATTGTTGCTGTTAAACGGGATGGCATGGTATCCTGCCATTACTGCGACAGCGTTGGTTTTACTGAGATTCCCGGATTCCTGCCGGACAACCCGCTGAAAAATGCGGAAATGTCTATGGAGGACGATTACGGCATGATTGACGGGATCATCAACAACGGTCCCAAAGAGCCGACCGTAGCCCAGCTGGAACAGCAAGCCAGGAGCGGCCAGCCGATTTCCCTGATGGATTTGGCGGATGCGGTCCACCGGGAGGAACGGGACAAGCGGAAATCGGTGGTGGAACAGCTCCACCAGCAGCCGAAGCAGGAAAGCAAAAAGACAGCGCCGAAAAAGAGCGCGGAAAGGGAGCTTTGATATGGGACACTTTACCTTTGAAGAAATGAATCTGATGTGTATTTACAACACCGGAACCCGCGCCGGACTGATGGAGAGCCTGACCGAGATGCGCGGCTATCTCTCGCCGGAGGAAACGGAGCTGATGGAGCTGACCGACAGCGCCCTTCATAAGCTGCGCGCCATGACGGATGCGGAGTTTGACAGTCTGGAACTGTACCCGGACTTTGACGAATAGGAACCAATAAACCGGAGGGGCTGGCGCTGTGCCGCCCCTTCCTTTTATCCAAAACCCGAAAGGAGGGCCGAAAACAATGGCAACCAAATCGCAGATGTACGCACAGATGGCCGACCATGCGGCGGTGCAGCTTACTTCCAGCTGGAATGAGTGGATGCGGTTTCTGGACACAGCCTCCAGGCTTTACAAATACCCGTTCCATGACCAGCTGATGATCTACGCCCAGCGCCCGGACGCTACCGCCTGTGCGGAGTATGACCTGTGGAATGACAAGATGGGCCGCTATGTCCGGCGCGGTTCCAAGGGCATCGCCCTGGTGGACGATTCCGGGGACCGGACCCGGCTGCGGTATGTCTTTGACATTTCCGATACCGGAACCCGCCCGCACTCCCGCACACCCTGGCTCTGGAAGATGGAGGAACGGCATATAGATTCCATCTCCGCCATGCTGGAAAACTGGTATGGTGTAGGCGGCGATGATTTAGGCGGGCAGCTGACCGAGATCGCCCGCAGGCTGGCCGGGGAATACTGGGCGGACAACGGGCGGGACTTCCTTTACATCGTTGACGATTCCTTTTTGGAGGAGTACGATGAACTTAACATCGAAGTCCAATTCAAAGCCGCCGCCACCGTCAGCATCGCCTATTCCCTGATGTCCCGCTGCGGGCTGGCCCCGGAGCAGTATTTCACCCACGAGGATTTCATGCCGGTTTTCGATTTCAACACACCGGCCACCGTTGGGGCGCTGGGAACGGCGGTCAGCCAGATCAACCAGCAGGTGCTGCGGCAGATCGGCGTAACCATTCTAAACGCGGAGCGAGAGGCCAACAAAGAAAGGAGCCAGCAAAATGAACAACACCTTAACTTACATTCAGAACGGGGATTATCTGATTCCCAACCTGCAACTGACAGAACAGCCCGAAACGCCCCTGGGCAAGTACGGCAGGATGCGGAAAACCTACTTGAAGGATCACCGGCCCATCCTTTACAACCGTCTGCTGATGAGCGAGAAGCTGTACCCGCACCTGTTGGAGATCGACCGGACCGCGAACAGCCGATTGGAGCAGCTGATGCCGGAACTGGCGCAGGCGGCGGGCGTGACCGAGGAACTGAAAGCCCGCGACATGATGCAGTGGGTGGGCCTGATGAACAGCTGCAAGGCCCAGGCGGAGGAGATTCTGCTGGCGGAACTTATCAACAGCTGACCTTAAACCTGTTTCTGTCCGAAGCGGAACAGATTCAGAATATTGATGAAGCAGAGAATGTGAAAGCGTCCTCTGCTTTTTCTTTTGCCCAAAAGGACATCGACCATGCAGAACCGCCCCAGCCTGCGCTGGAAGATGTGCTGGAACAGTACAAGCCGGTTGTGACCGCCGCCATCATGGAGGATACGGCATACCGCAACGCCTGCGGCCATTCTGACCATGAAAACGCTGTGATTGAGGGCAACGCCGCTGTGCGCCGCGCGGTTCTTGGCTCCGGTGATTTGCAGCTTCTCAAACAGTATTCGGATGTGCCGGAGTTCCGCCACCGCCTGCATCAAGAGGTGATTGGCGAAACCTATCCAAAGCTCCATGAGCTTCTGCGCCCTCTCTCCCAGGACGATATTGACGAAGCCCTCTGTGCATGGAACGGCGATATGGACAGCAAACGGGCCGTAGTCCGCTATATGAAGGAGCATGGGAGGGAAAAAGACACCGCCGCATGGCTGTCCAGGGAGTACGGCGGTCCTGAACATACAAACCTGTTCATTGTCCGCGCCGGAAGCCCCGAAGAAATGGAACTGCCCTGGCCCAAGGTACAGCGCCGGATCGCCCAGCTTATCAAAGAGGACCGCTTTTTTACAGAGGCAGAACGGGACAATCTGGACGATATAGACCCTATCGCAATTCGGGAAAATCTGGCCCAGAGCGGCATTGTAAACGGGCAGGTAGTGGAACCGGAAAAGCTGGACAATGACCCTTTTATTCAGCAGGTCATGGCTGATGTGGAGCGGCTTACAGAGGCAGACCGGAAGGAAGAACCGATACAGGAAACTCCATCCACCGAAACCGCACCCGTTGTGGAAGAACACCGCGACCCGCTGACATCGACCTATGGCGTAGGGGATTTTGTTTTTCTGGAAGATACCGAGTACCGTATCACCGATTTGCAGCGGGGCTATGTCCAGCTGAATGACCCTGCGCTGGCCTACCCCATTTACCGGACGGAAAGCAAAGAACAGTTTGAACGCGCCATCCGGCAGGACCCGCGCAACAGCGCCATCACCGACTATCTCCCCGCCGATCTGGACCAGTTTTCCCCGGATTTGCGGGAAGTCCTGACCGGGGAGGGCGGTTTGCTGGACGGGTTGGCAAAGGACGATATAGCGGCGCTGCTCCGAAGCGGCGCAGGCAATCCGGCTGTCGCCCAGCATCTTTCCCAGGGGTTTTCCGGTACAGTGGAAACCATGCAGCTGGAAACCGGAGATACGGCGGATTACCGGGCCTCCGCAAACGGCATGGAAGTGGAGATTCTGCGGGAGGATGAAACGGTGCTGGCGGCACTGTATGAAAGCTGGGAGCCGCTTGCCGCTGCCCTGCGCGCCCTCTACCAGCAGGAGCTGGACGGATTCTCCCACGAACCGGCACAGCCAAGTAAACAGCTGGCAGAGGAACAGCCGGATTTTGGGAATCCCCCTGCACCAGAGCCGGAGCCGCAGATCACCATTACCCCCGTCACCCGTTATCCGGGCGAACAGAACCATCTGCCCTACGATATAGAGATTCATACGCTGCGCTTTGATGAGCCGGAACCCACCCCTCCCCAGCCGACAGCCGGGAACTTCCGTATCACCGACATTCACCTGGGCGAAGGAGGGCCGAAAGCAAAATTCCGGGCCAATATGGACGCTATCAGCCTCTTAAAAGAACTGGAATTTGAAAACCGGCAGGCCACGCCGGAGGAACAGGAAACCCTCTCCCGGTATGTGGGCTGGGGCGGTCTGTCAGACGCTTTTGACGAGAACAAGCCCACCTGGGCAAAGGAGTTTGCGGAACTCTATGCCACGCTGTCCCCGGAGGAATATGAAGCCGCCAAAGGGACCACCTTAAACGCCCATTACACCAGCCCTACCGTTATCCAGGCCATTTATGAAGCGGTGGGGAAAATGGGATTCCAGACCGGCAACATCCTGGAACCCTCCTGCGGCGTGGGCAATTTCTTCGGTATGCTTCCTGACAGCATGGCGGGCAGCCACCTCTTTGGTGTGGAACTGGATTCCATCACCGGACGCATCGCAAAACAGCTCTATCCAAAAGCAGACATCACCATCGCGGGCTTTCAAACCACCGACCGGCGGGATTTTTATGATTTAGCCGTAGGAAACGTGCCGTTTGGCCAGTATTCCGTCAATGACCGGGCCTATAACAAGCTGAATTTCAACATCCACAACTACTTTTTTGCAAAATCGCTGGACCAGGTGCGTCCAGGCGGTGTCGTAGCCTTTGTCACCAGCCGCTACACGATGGATTCCAAGGATTCTACGGTGCGCCGGTATCTGGCGCAGCGGGCGGAGCTGTTGGGCGCGATCCGTCTGCCCAACAATGCGTTTAAGGCCAATGCCGGGACAGAGGTGGTATCCGACATCATTTTCCTGCAAAAACGTGACCGCCCGATTGACATTGCCCCGGACTGGACGCAGACCGGACAGACCGAAGATGATTTTACCATCAACCGCTATTTCCTGGACCACCCGGAAATGGTGCTGGGCAGGCAGGAGCCGGAAAGCACCGCTCATGGCATGGATTACACCGTAAATCCCATTGAGGGATTGGAACTTTCCGACCAGCTGCACGACGCCATAAAATATATTCGCGGAACCTATCAGGAGGCCGAACTGCCGGAGCTGGGCGAGGGGGAAGAAATTGATACTTCTATCCCCGCTGACCCTGATGTAAAAAACTATTCCTATACCGTTGTGGACGGTGCGGTGTACTATCGGGAAAACAGCCGCATGGTGCGCCCTGACTTAAACGCCACCGCCGAGGCCCGCGTAAAAGGGCTGGTGGAACTGCGGGACTGTGTGCAGAAGCTCATCGCACAGCAGATGGACAGCTTTGTTTCGGATACGGCAATCCGTGAAACCCAGGCCGAATTGAACCGGCTCTATGACGCATTTTCCGCAAAGTACGGGCTTATCAATGACCGGGGGAACCGGCTGGCCTTTGCCGATGATTCCAGCTATTATCTGCTCTGCGCGCTGGAAGTCATTGACGATGACGGACATCTGAAGCAAAAGGCGGATATGTTCACCAAGCGCACCATCAAGCCCCATCAGGCCGTTACTGCGGTGGACACCGCCAGTGAAGCCCTGGCTGTTTCCATCGCGGAAAAGGCCGAGGTGGATATGGCGTACATGGCCGAACTGAGCGGCAAAACCCAGGAGGAATTGGCGCAGGAGCTGCGGGGCGTGATCTTCCGCCTGCCCGGACCACTGGCGGAGGGGGAATCGCCCCGTTATGTGACAGCGGATGAATACCTCTCCGGCAACGTGCGCCGGAAACTGCGGCAGGCACAGCGGGCGGTGGACAAAGACCCCGCCTTTTCTGTCAATGTGGAGGCGCTGACCGCCGCCCAGCCCAAGGATTTGGACGCATCGGAAATCGAGGTGCGCCTGGGCGCTACCTGGATTGACAAAGACTACATCCAGCAATTCATGTACGAAACCTTCCACACCCCGTACTATCTGCAAGGGAAGATTGAGGTCAAGTATGTCCCCTACACCGCCGAGTGGCAGATCACCGGCAAAAACGCTGTTGGGTACGGCGATGTAGCCGCCAACACCACCTACGGAACCGACCGGGCCAACGCCTACAAGATTCTGGAGGACAGCTTAAACCTGCGGGATGTCCGCATCTATGACACCGTTGAGGATGCCGAGGGCCGGGAGCGCCGGGTACTCAACGCCAAAGAAACCACCCTTGCCGCCCAGAAGCAGATGGCAATCCGGGAAGCCTTCCGGGACTGGATTTGGAAGGACCCACAGCGGCGGCAGACGCTGGTGCGCCAGTACAACGAGGAAATGAACAGCATCCGCCCCCGCGAGTATGACGGGCAGCATATCCGGTTTGCGGGCATGAACCCGGAAATTACGTTACGGGAACACCAGAAAAACGCCATCGCCCATGTGCTGTACGGCGGGAACACCCTGCTGGCCCATGAGGTGGGCGCGGGCAAGACCTTTGAAATGGTAGCCGCCGCGATGGAATCCAAGCGGCTGGGCCTGTGCCAGAAATCCCTCTTTGTGGTGCCGAACCACCTGACCGAGCAGTGGGCGTCCGAGTTTTTGCGGCTCTATCCTTCCGCGAATATCCTTGTCACCACCAAAAAGGATTTTGAAAGCCACAACCGCAAGAAATTCTGCGCCCGTATCGCCACCGGGGACTATGACGCGGTGATTATCGGACACTCCCAGTTTGAGCGTATTCCCATCAGCCGGGAACGGCAGGAGCGCCTGCTGCGGGAGCAGATCAATGAGATCACCGACGGGATTGCCGAGGTGGAGGCCAGCGGCGGGGAACGCTTTACCGTCAAGCAGCTGGAACGCACCAAAAAATCGTTGGAGGCAAGGCTGGAAAAATTGCAGGCCGAGGGCCGCAAGGACGATGTGATTACCTTTGAGCAGCTGGGCGTGGACCGGCTGTTTGTGGACGAGAGCCACAATTATAAGAACCTCTTTTTATACACCAAAATGCGGAATGTGGCGGGACTTTCCACCACAGACGCGCAGAAATCCTCCGATATGTTTGCCAAATGCCGCTACATGGACGAGATCACCGGCAGCCGGGGCGTTGTGTTCGCCACCGGAACGCCGGTCAGCAACAGTATGACCGAACTTTATACCATCCAACGCTACCTCCAGTATGAGCGGCTCCAGGAATTGAACATGACCCATTTCGACTGCTGGGCCAGCCGGTTCGGTGAAACGGTGACAGCCCTGGAGCTGGCCCCGGAGGGAACCGGCTACCGGGCGCGGACAAGATTTTCCAAGTTCTTTAACCTGCCGGAGCTGATGAACCTGTTTAAAGAGGTGGCGGACATCAAGACCGCCGACCAGCTGGACCTGCCCACCCCGGAGGTGGAATACCACAACATCGTAGCAAAGCCCACCGGACACCAGCAGGATATGGTGAAGGCCCTCTCCGAGCGCGCCGCCAAAGTCCATTCGGGGACCGTTGACCCATCAACCGACAATATGCTGAAAATCACCTCGGATGGCCGAAAGCTGGGGCTGGACCAGCGCATCATCAACCCCATGCTGCCGGACGAACCCGGCACAAAAGTCAACCAGTGCGTGGACAATATCCTGCAAATCTGGCGGGACGGACAGCCGGAAAAGCTGACCCAGCTGGTGTTTTGCGACATTTCCACACCCCAGGCGGCTGGCTCCAAAAAGGTGGCTAAAACGCTGGATAACCCGATACTTCACGCTTTGGAACAAGCGGTTCCAGAGCCGGAGAAACCGCTGGCCTTTACGGTCTATGAGGACATCCGGCAGAAACTCATCGCACAGGGTATGCCCGCCAGCCAGATCGCGTTTATCCATGAGGCCAATACCGAAGTCCGCAAAAAGGAGCTGTTCTCCAAAGTCCGCTCCGGCCAGGTGCGCGTCCTGTTAGGCTCCACCCAGAAGATGGGGGCCGGGACCAACGTGCAGGATTTGCTGGTGGCGCTTCACGATCTGGACTGCCCCTGGAGGCCCGGAGATCTGGCCCAGCGAAAAGGGCGGATCGAGCGCCAGGGCAACCAGAACCCGCTGGTCCATGTTTACCGCTATGTGACCGAAGGGACCTTCGACGCATACCTCTGGCAGACGGTGGAGAACAAGCAGAAATTCATTTCGCAGATTATGACTTCAAAATCCCCGGTCCGCAGCTGTGACGATGTGGACGAAACCGCCCTGTCCTTTGCGGAGATCAAGGCCCGGTGTGCCGGGGACCCCCGCATCAAGGAGCGTATGGATTTGGATGTGGAGGTATCCCGCTTAAAGCTGATGAAGGCCGACCACCAGAGCAAGCAGTACCGGCTGGAAGATCAGCTGTTAAAGCACTTCCCGGAGGAGATCGAGAAACACAAAGGCTTTATCCAGGGCCTGGAAACAGATATGGAAACCCTGGCGGCGCACCCACACCCAACAGACGGATTTACCGGCATGGAAGTCCGGGGCGATACGCTCACCGACAAAGAGAACGCCGGAGCCGCCCTTCTGGACGCCTGCAAGGAGGTTAAAGGCTCCGAGCCGGTGCAGGTCGGCAGCTACCGGGGATTTGCTATGTTTGTAACCTTTGACGCTTTTCAGAAGGAATATATGCTCCAACTGAAAGGCCGCATGACCCACCGTACCGCCCTGGGCGCGGACCCGCGCGGCAACCTGACCCGGATTGACAACGCGCTTTCCCAGATGCCCCAGCGGTTGGAAAGCGTAAAAGTCCAGCTGGATAACCTTTACCAGCAGCAGGCCGCCGCGAAGGAGGAAGTGGGCAAAGCCTTCCCCTATGAGGAGGAATTGCGGGTCAAGAACGCCCGTCTGGTGGAGCTGGATATGGAGCTGAACATGGACAGCAAGGGGCAGTCCCGTCCAGAAGCGGCGATTGCCAAACGCGAAAGGCCCTCGGTGCTGGAAGGGCTGAAACGCCCCATCCCGCCCCGCAGCATGGAAAAGAAACCCAGACAACAGGAACAGGAGGCAAGATAATATGAACAGCAACGAAAAGAATACGGCCCTTTATGAGAAGATGGCCGCTGAACAGGATACCTTCCGGGATTGGCTGAAAAGCCAGTCCCCGGAGGAGGTCTTAAACCATGCCTATGAGTACACCGTCCGGGAGGACATTGTGCTGGCGATGGAGGAACTGGAACTCTCCGATAACCAGGCACAGGCGCTTCTGGATTCCCCCTCGCCGCTGGCTGATGTGTACCGCCATTTTGAAAAGCTGGAAACCGGCTATATGGATGTGATCCGGGACAGCATTGAGGAACGGGCAAATGAGATGCACAGGGCAAAAGAGGAACAGAGAGCCGTCCCGATCTATCCCCACTCCGCCGCCTATGCGTCCGAGCATGGGGAGATGGCGCAGTACCGCGCCTCCCTGCAAGCCAGTCTTGCCTGCAAAGAAGCCATTGAGCAGGCCATCAGCGCCCACTATGGGGATAACCGCTTGAATACCGAGGCCGCTGTCAAAGAAGTGCTGGAACAGTTCGGGCCGGAGCGTATGCAGTACATCCTTGCCAATACGGTGCTGAAAAAGGAGCATGACGGGCGCATCTCCCGCGATAACAAAGCCTGGGCGAAAACAATCCCCATGCCGGAGGATGGCGGCGATCCCCGCCACAGCTATGCCCTGGTGGTGGATAAGGTCAACCCCGGCCTGACCGACCTGTTCTTGAAGCAGGCGCGGAAAGTCCTTCAAGCCCCGGAGAAAGGCTCTGTCCTGGAAAAACTTAAACAGGAGCCGCCGGAACGCAAACCCGCCGCCCCTAAGAAACGGGAACCGGAACGATGAGCGCGGCAAAGCGGAAACGGGAGGTACAGGTGAATTTCCGGGTTTCCCCGGAGGAGCTTGCCCTGATCGAGCAGAAAATGTCCCAGTTTGGGACGGTCAATCGGGAAGCCTATCTGCGGAAAATGGCGCTGGACGGCTATGTGGTAAAGCTGGATTTGCCGGAGCTGAAGGAGCTGGTGTCCCTGATGCGTTATTCCAGCAACAACCTGAACCAGCTGACCCGTAAAGTGCATGAAACCGGGCGGGTTTATGACGCTGACCTGGAGGATATATCCCAGCGGCAGGAACAGCTTTGGGACGGTGTGCAGAAGATACTGGCCCAGCTTTCCAAGCTCTCCTGACCGGACAATCTGCCCCATCTGCGGAGGGAGGAACGGCGTTCTTCGCCGCGCCTTCCTCCGCTTTTTCTTTTTGACGGTAAACTTGCCGGATGTGCCGGAATCATGGATAATAGCGGCAGAACAGGGTTTTACGAAAGGAGTGGACTGCTATGATGTCATTTGAACAGGTGATAGACATTTTTGGGGACTATCTGGCATTGGATACAGAAATGGAAGTCTGCAAAAGCCGGTATGGGTATATCCGGGTGGAGTTTCATGGGACAGGGGAATTACCCGGCTATTGCAGCGGCATGGTCTGCCATACCCCAAAGGAGCTTTTTGACCTTCTGCTTTCCGATTATGAAAGCTATCTGGAAATCCAGCGGACAAAGGGACGCAGGAATGTGACGGAGGAAGATAAAAACGAAATTGCCGCACTGTGCCAATCCCGTTTGGATCGGTGGGAAAAAGGAAACGCCAGATAGCTTTGGCGATTTACTTTCGGCATGAAATAGGATATACTGATAAAGGTCATAGCGCAGACAGTCCCGCAAACGGGCGGGTCTTTTCATAGAGGAGTGGATGTATGGAAAATGCCAGACACCGTCTGTTAAATTGGCGTGGTCACATTATTTCAAGTTTTTTACAATCTCTGATGAGAGAAAGCGCAGCTTTTATGAAAAAGACAGCAAGATTTTTGGGGCATTTGTTTTTTTGTGATTGCGTGGTATAATGTCCGTAGGCAAGGAGGGAGCAAAATTGAATCACGATTTGCAAATCAATCAAAATGCGGAACAGACCTATCATTCTATCCGCAATTCGATTGTTTCCGCGCAACACCGTTTAAGCGCGGCGGTAAATTCCACAATGGTAATCACCTACTGGGAAATAGGAGAACAAATCTATAAAGCGTGTGGAGAAAATGACCGGGCCGAGTATGGAAAAAAACTTCTGGATTATTTATCTGAACAGCTGACTGTTGAGTTTGGAAAGGGTTTTACCGTCCGTAATCTTCGGGCAATGCGCCAGTTTTATTGCTTGTTTCCGATTCGGCACACACTGTGTGCCGAATTGAGCTGGTCCCATTATCGGCTTTTAATGCGTGTCCAGGATGAACAGGCAAGGACTTTTTATGCAGAAGAATGTGCAAAATCTGCGTGGAGTGTCCGGCAGCTGGAACGGCAGATTAACACCATGTACTACCAGCGCATTTTAGCAAGTCAGGATAAATCGCTTGTGGCAAAAGAAATCCAGACTACCGAGCCAAAACCGGAATATGAAAAAATAATCAAGGACCCTTATGTAATGGAATTTTTGCAGATCCAGCCGGACACTCATGTGTATGAGGGCGAACTGGAGCAAGCCCTGATCGACCATCTTCAGCACTTCCTTTTAGAGCTTGGACGCGGCTTTTCATTTGTGGCGCGCCAAAAACGGTTTACACTGGATGGGCAGGACTTTTTCATCGACCTGGTTTTTTATAATTATATTCTGAAATGCTTTGTCCTCATAGATTTGAAAATGGGCAAGCTGACCCATCAGGATTTGGGCCAGATGCAGATGTATGTGAATTATTACACTCGTGAGATGATGAATGACGGTGATACGCCGCCGATTGGCATTGTCCTTTGCGCGGACAAAGGAGATTCCATTGTAAAATACACGCTGCCGGAAGATAACCGCCAGATATTCGCGTCGAAGTATTTTACTTATCTGCCATCCGAAGAAGAACTGAAACGGGAGCTGAACTTGGACAGCTTTTATAAGATGGAAGAATAAATATGGGAACCAGTAATAAAGTCTGCCCCGTCTGCGGCAGAAAAATGAAACAGCAATTCATCGGCTTACAGCATTGTAAATGCGGGATAAGCTGGAAAAAGGACATCGGATTTTTTGAGCGCACCAGCGATATGATTTTTGCGTTAGAACGCCGGACCATTGGAAAAAAGGTCAGACAGATTCCGGTCATCCGATACAAAAATGGTGAATAAAAGAAACAAGCGGTCTGCATATGCAGGCCGTTTTGTTATGAAGGGAGGATTCCATCATGGCAACCACACGCATCATGCCGCTGCACATTGGCAAAGGCCGCACCGAAAGTCAGGCGGTCAGTGACATTATCGACTATGTATCCAACCTGCAAAAGACAGATAACGGCAGGCTCGTCACCGGCTTTGCGTGTGACAGCCGGGTAGCCGACGCCGAGTTTCTACTGTCAAAACGGGAGTACATTTCCACCACTGGACGGGTACGTGGTGCGGACGATGTACTTGCCTACCATGTCCGGCAATCCTTTGTCCCCGGCGAGATCACACCGGAAGAAGCCAACCGGCTGGGCGTGGAGTTTGCAAAGCGGTTCACCAAGGGAAATCACGCCTTTGTGGTCTGCACCCATATCGACAAATCCCATATCCATAACCACATCATCTGGAACGCAGTCAATGTGAACTGTGACCGGAAATTCCGAAACTTCTGGGGCAGCACCCGCGCGGTCCGGCGGCTGAATGATACCATCTGCGTTGAGAATGGCTATTCCATTGTAGAGGACCCAAAACCGCATGGAAAAAGCTACAACAAATGGCTGGGGGATCAGGCAAAGCCCTCCCACCGGGAACAGCTCCGCATGATGATCGACCAGGCGCTGGAACAGAAACCGGCTGACTTTGACGCTCTGTTAAAGCTGCTTGCGGAAATGGGTTGTGAGGTGTCACGCCGGGGACAGGCAATCCGGCTCAAAGCCCCCGGCTGGAAGAATGTTGCCCGCATGGATGAAAAGCTGGGACAAGGGTACAGCGAAGATGAAATACGGGCGGTCCTTGCCGGAGAAAAGCAGCATACGCTCCGCAGAAAAGACGCGGTTTCAACTCCCACTCCCAAGGTCAATCTTCTGGTGGATATTCAGGCAAAATTGCAGGCCGGAAAAGGCGCTGGCTATGCGCGCTGGGCAAAGGTATTCAATCTGAAACAGATGGCGCAGACGATGAACTACCTCACCGAGCATGGCCTGCTGGAATATGCAGTCTTGGAAGAAAAAGCGGCTGCTGCTACCACCCGCCACAATGAGCTGTCGGCGCAGATCAAGGCGGCGGAAACCCGCATGGCGGAGATTGCCACACTGCGGACCCACATCATCAATTACGCCAAGACCCGCGAGGTCTATGCGGCCTACCGCAAGGCGGGATATTCCAAGAAATTTTTAGCGGAACATGAAGCGGATATTCTGCTCCACAAGGCGGCAAAACAGGCATTTGACGATTTGGGTATCAAGAAGCTGCCCACCGTCAAGAGCTTGCAGGCCGAGTACGCAACATTGTTGGAAGGAAAGAAAAAAGACTATGCCGAGTACCGGCGTTCCCGCGAGGAAATGCGGGAACTGCTGGCCGCAAAAGCCAACGTGGACCGGCTGATGGGATATGGGGAGGAACGCCAGAATGACCGGGAAAAGGAACAGGGGCAGGATCGCTGACGCGCTTGTTTTTTCGTATTTTCTCACCGCCGCAGGCAGGTGAAAAGCGTTCCGCAGGAACGCGCAGCCACAGAATGAAATTCTGTGTTCAAAAGGGGCTTGGGGAATCCCCAACAAGCAGCGCCAGGAGCCGAATGGCTATCCTGGGGCATTGCTTGCCACGGTTATCCCGGAACGGGATAACCTTCTTTTTCTCGAAAAAGAACAAAGCCGGTGAGGAATTTGTTAAATTCACTCACCGGCTCAATTCGTTTTAAATTTCCTGGATAGTTCGGTTAGTTCTTTCATGGTTTCCTGCGTATGGTGCAAGAGGGTTTCACGCATTTCTGACGGGCAGCTGCAATACAGCATCTTCATCTGACCGGCTCCCTCATCTTCCGGGGAAACATCTGGATTGATTAAAGAATCCAGAGAAATCGGCAGTACCTTTGCCAGTGCCTTCAAAATCAAAAAGGATGGATTCATCTGCCCTTTTTCAATCTTGGCAATCTGCTTTACAGATACATGGCTCAAATCAGAAAGCTCCTGCTGTGTCAGGCTTTTTCCTTTTCGGGCTTCCCGCATTTTTTGCCCTAAAGCGGTTAAATCATCAATCGGCATAATCATTCACCTCGAATATATTCTATCGTGCCGATTTACACAAAGGAATAACCTTATATGCTTATCGGTTTGACTCAGCCGGTCACAAAATATAGAAAAATATGAAATCAGGGTTGACAAGCCCCATTTA
>QXXE01000058.1 GCA_009911355.1 Clostridiaceae bacterium
GACAGCGCCCCTCGCCGGGGAGGCGTCCTGCGCGGACAGCGCCCCTCGCCGGGGAGGCGTCCTGCGCGGACAGCGCCAGAGGGGCTAGCCCCTCTGGACTCCCATTACCGCCTGCGGGCGGGACGAGGGAAGCCCTGACCCATTTACAGCTCTGTTGGCTCTTTGAAGTTTATTATTTTGTTATACAATAAAAACACTACTATCCCTGAGTAGTGCAGCACGCATAAACAGCTGCGACGCACCCATTCCCCGCCGCAGCGGAGAAAGGGATTCCAAAGGGACGAGTCCCTTTGGCGCCGTCCGCGTAGGACTGGGTGCAGGGCAAAGCCCTGCCGCCCGCCGCGCAGGCGGAGGAAACGGCGACCACAGGTTTCACATCCAGCCGCCCCGTAAAGCATGCGCTTCCGGAATACGGTGCAGCCGGGTTGAATAGAACGACCAACCTCTACAACTTCATAAGGAGAACTGTTATGCAGGAAAAAACCTATTTAAAATGGTATAACAAAGTGGGATACGGTTCCGGGGATATCGCGGGCAACGTGGTATATGCTTTCCTGTCCTCCTTTGTCATGATCTACCTGACCGACACCGCCGGGATGAACGCAGGCATTGTCGGTACGCTGATGCTGCTGTCTAAGCTGTTTGACGGCGTAACCGACATCTTTTTCGGCTCGATGATCGACCGCACCAACACCCGCATGGGCAAGGCCCGCCCATGGATGTTCTGGGGCTATTTCGGTTGCGCCGCAACGCTCATCGCCGTGTTTGCCATCCCGCCATCACTCGGCGAAAGCGCAAAATACGCATGGTTTTTTATCGCCTACACCCTGCTCAACGCGGTTTTTTATACCGCGAACAACATCGCCTATTCGGCTTTGACCGCGCTCATCACCCGCAACGGCAGCGAGCGTGTGCAAATGGGCTCCATCCGGTTTATGTTCGCGTTCGGCACCGGTCTGCTGATCCAGGCCGTGACGGTGGATTTCGTCAAGATGCTGGGCGGCGGTGCATCCGGCTGGCGCACAGCGGCGATCATTTACGCGCTGATCGGCCTTGCCGTCAACTCGCTGTCGGTATTCTCAGTGCGCGAGCTCCCGCCCAAAGAGCAGGAGGAAGCAAGCGCCGGTGAAAAGCTCAGCGCCTCCGAGACCCTCCGGCTGCTGGCAGCAAACAAGTATTACCTGATTATCTGCTGCGTGTATATCCTGACCCAGCTTTTTACCGCTACGCTCAATATGGGCATCTATTTCATGACCTACATCCTCGGCAATGCGTCGCTGCTCGGGGTGTTCTCGCTGGCAATCAATATCCCCATGATCGCGGGGCTGGTGCTCACGCCGTTCCTGGTCAAAAAGCTCGGCGGGATGTACCGGCTGAACCTTGCGGGCTATGCGCTGTCGGTCGCGGCGCGCGGGCTGGTCATCGCGGGCGGCTATCTGGGCAGCCTGCCTATGATGCTCGTATTCTCCGGCGTCGCGTCGATCGGCATGAGCCCCCTTCAGGGCGACCTCAGCGCACTGATTGCGACCTGCTCGGAATATACCTTCCGCACGCAGGGCAAGCGCATCGACGGCACGATGTACTCCTGTACCTCGCTTGGCGTGAAGCTGGGCGGCGGCGTTGGCGTTGCCCTCGCCGGCTGGATGCTCGACGCGAGCGGCTATATCGCGAACGCGGCCGTACAGCCTGCCTCGTGTATCAATATGCTGTACTTCATGTACCTCTGGCTCCCGCTGATTTTCAACCTCGTCATTACCTTCCTGCTTTCGCGGCTGCGGGTCGAACAGGCCACGGAACAGCTTGCGTAAGATCCATATTTCCTTCCTGAAAAGGGCCCCCGGCCAGATGGCTGGGGGCCCCTTTTCACCGGCAGCATAGCACTATTGTACCTGTCGGCGCTGTGCTGCATCCTGAAAATATAAAACAATTCCTATACTTCCGTTCGTAAGGCTTCACCGCAGTTACGGCGCACCCATTCCCCGCCGCAGCGGATAAGGGGAGTCCAGAGGGGCGAGCCGCCGCCTTCTAATGCGCCCGCCAGGGCGCGCCGTAAACAACATGCCGGCGGCATGTTGTTTAGCGAACGCGAGCGCCCTCTGGCGTCGCTAGAGCAGGATGCAGATCAGGCCACCGGAATGCTCGTTGATGATCTTTTCGAGCGTCTCCCGGATCTTGCCCCGCGCGTCGTCCGGCATCCGGCTCAGCTTGTGCGACAGCTCTTCCTTGACCAGCTCGGACAGGGATTTCCCGAAGATGTTTGTTTCCCAGATGCGCTGCGGGTCGTCCTCGAATTCGCTTAGCAGGTAATGCACCAGCTCCTCCGACTGCTTTTCCGTGCCTACGATCGGGTTGACCTCGGCCTTGATATCCGCGCGCATGAGATGCACTGAGCTTGCGCTTGCTTTCAGCCGTACCCCGTAGCGCCCGCCCTGTTTGATGATTTCCGGCGGTTCCAGGGAAAGCTCCTCAATCGATGGCATGACGATACCGTATCCGGTCTGATAGACTTGCTCGAGCGCCCCCGCCATCCGGTCATATTCATGCCGGATCCGCGACAGCTCCCGCAGCATGGGGATCAGGTCGGCTTCGTCCCGGATCTCGATCCCCGTCTGCTCGCTGACCACCCCGTAAAATACGCTCTGCGGCACGTCGACCGCGATCTGCGCGACCCCTTCGCCCAGCTGGAGCGCGTCGACCCGCGCCGACGTGATGTATTCATTTTCCGCCAGCTGCGCGCACATCTGCTCGACCAGCCGCATCCTGGTCGCGGCGCTGCCCGCTTCGCGGATCGTGCCGTAAATGCTCGCCTGGATTTCGTGCCCTGTTGGCAGCGCCGACACAAACCGCGGCAGCTTGAGCCCGATCTCGCGCACCGGGAATTCATACAGCACGTTGGAAAGCAGCGTTTCCATCTCTTCTGTGCCCAGCGCAAGGCAGTTGACCGCAACCGCCGTGATGCCGTAACGGTTGGACAGCTCGCGTGCGGCTGCCTGCGCGGCTTCGCCCTCGGGTTCGCGTGAGTTCACCAGCGTCAGGAACGGCTTGCCGATCTCCTTGAGCTCCCGGATGACCCGGTCCTCTGCGGGCAGGTAGCTTTCGCGGGGGATCTCTGAAAAGCTGCCGTCGGTTGTCACGACAAGCCCGATCGTCGAGTGTTCCCGGATGACCTTTTCCGTGCCGATTTCCGCCGCCTGTTCCAGCGTGATCGGTTCATCGCTCCACGGCGTGACCACCATGCGCGGCACGTCATCCTCCATCGACCCAAGCGCGCCGTCAACCAGGTAGCCCACGCAGTCCACCAGCCGCACCCGGCAGATGCCGCCGCCCGCGATTTCGAGTTCTGCCGCGTCCTCTGGCACGAATTTCGGCTCTGCCGTCATGATCGTCCGCCCGGAGCCCGACTGGGGCAGCTCATCCTTCGCCCGTTCCCGCTTATAGACGTTTTCCATGTTCGGCAGCACCATGGTTTCCATGAACCGCTTGATAAACGTCGATTTGCCCGTCCGCACGGGGCCGATCACCCCGATATAGACCTCTCCGCCCGTGCGGGCGCTGATCTCCTCATAAAGCCCATTCATTTTATACGCCTCCTCAATCGCCCATCGGGATCAGCAGCATGCGTCCCGATACGGCTGTTTCGTTTTCGCCTAACCCGTTTGCGCCGCGGATTGCGGCAACCGTCGTGCGGCAGGTGCGCGCCACATCCCAGAGCGCTTCCTCCTCATCGATATACCGCAGCGTCAGCGTCACCCCTTCGCGGGCGGCGGGCAGGGGCTCGCCGATGGTGATTTCGGTGATATCGCGCAGTTCCAGACGGTCGCCTGCGATGCTGTCGCCTTCCAGCCGGGCGCGCAGCGTGACGCCTTCCTTACCGCAGACCGCGCTTGCGACCTGTACGCGGCACTGTTCGCAGCGGCTGGCGTCGGCGGTAAATTCGAGGGTCAGGGGCTTGGAAAAGCTGTGTACTGCGCCGTCCTCGTTGTGGTAGAGCCCCTGGCAGGTGACGGGGACGCTCAGCCGGCCGTCCGTACCTTGGGCGGGGCTGCCGGTCATGACAGCCGAGGACTGCACGAGGTGGCTTGCGCCCTCGCCGAGTGCGATATCGCGGGTACATTCGGCGCTGAGCCTGCCGACGGTCTTATGCTCCTGAAGGGTGACGCTGCGGGTGTCGACGCGCAGCTCGTGGGTGGTGGAATAGAGGTCGGTGACGGTGGAGAGGGTGTGGCTTTTTTCGGCGCAGAGCATGGCGCTTGCGCTGATTGAGAAGGAGAGGATGCTTCCGGGCTCCATGCGGCAGTCCATGCTGTTTGCGGCGAGCCGCACGGAGACGGGCGCGCCCTCTTCCAGCCCCTCGCAGGGGAAGACCTGCATAAAGTTTGTTGTCTGTTCAAAGGTGCGCAGCTCGCCGTCGGGCTGCAGGCCCATGCCGGTTACGACCGCGTCGCCGCGGACGATGGCTTTGCCGTTCATGGCGCGGCATTCGGTGGGGCGGAATTCGCAGCAGGCGTGCAGCAGGTCGAGATCGTCGGCGTCGGGCAGCTGGGCGTCCTCGAGGACGGTGAAATCGTTGACGGAAAGCTGGTCGATGAGGGTAATGTCCCTGGTTTCGCACTGGGTTTCGATGGATGGGTCGCCGCGTTCGATGGACTCTGTCAGGGAGATGCAGGTTTGCTGGTAGGCGGAGAGGTCGAACACGAGGCGGGCGGTGACGCTGACTTTGCGGGAGTTGACGGCGACGGCTTCAACGCCTGCGAGGGCGCATCGGGCGAAGCAGCAGGTGTCCTCGTGGATGCCCCTGCACTCTTCGATGTGGGCGAAGGTGAGGGGGATATCGAGGCGTTTGGGGTCGGTTTCGCCCTCGGGCAGATAGAGGACGGCGGTTTTGACGGTGCCGGAGATCAGCATACGGTCTTTTTGGGGCGCGGCGTCTTTGACGCTGAGCATACCCCTGGCGCAGACGATGCGGCTGATGTCGGGGTAGGTGTCGGGGACGATTGCGTCGGTACTTTCTTCGTAGTTGGAAATGCGTGAGAGGATGCCGTCCCAGTATTCCAGTTTATTTTTGTTAAGCTCCATAGCCAGCTTGTTCCTCCTTCGTTGTCTGCTTCTATCCCCATCTTATGGCGTGCGTGTCCGTCTTAGAACTTTTTTCTCACCCGCCAGAGGGCTCTGCCCTCTGGACACCCGCGCCTGCGCGGCGGGCGGCAGGGCTCCGCCCCTGCACCCCGCGCCTGCGCGGCGGGCGGCGGGGCTCTGCCCCTGCACCCCGCGCCTGCGCGGCGAGCGGCAGGGCTCTGCCCTGCACCCGCTGGGGCTTTCGCCCCAGACCCCTGAGATGCTGACGCATCTCTGCTCGCCTGCGGGCGGGACGGGGGCTTGAGGTTATGGATTATGATTCGTGCTCCGTGATCCAGCCCGCCATTATGGCAGCGGGCTGGATTGGCTTACACCGGCGCATGGGTGCTCTTCCGCTTACTGCAATACCGCCGCCAACCGGCTGGCAGAACGTTGCCAGCCGGTTGGCGGCTTCCGTAAGTGCTGTTTTGATTTTCTGTTTGCAGAATGGGAACGCTGCGTCCCCGCCCGCAGGCGTGATAAAGCTTTTAGTCAATTTTTTCTCGAAAAAATTGCGCTGTCCGCGCAGGACGCCCCGCCGGCGAGGCGTGAGGCATTCAAAAAATCCTGATTTTACCGGTATGCTGCGTGAATGTTCAAGACTGCGGCGGCGCATACTGACTGTAAACCAAACAAGGAGGAATTTCATTATGTCTTGTGCTCACGCAAATATGGCCATCCGCTGCACTGTCCAGCAGTGCAAAAACCATTCCACCAGCGCTGACTACTGCTCTCTTGACTGTATCACGGTAGGCACCCACGAGAATAATCCGACCGTCGATCAGTGCACCGACTGCAAGAGCTTCGCAAAGTGCTGATGAGCCCCCATCTGCCAGGTTGTGGAATCAGTTCCGGTACACCGCTGCCGTGATTGATATCGTCGCTTGGCTTGGGCTTAAAAAACGCCGTTCCCAATTTGGGAACGGCGTTTGCCTTGTATCCTTATACTACATAAAAAGGGGTTAGCTGGGGGATTCGAGGCGCTCCCGCCCCTTTTCCGGCGGGACAAGGAACGTGACAGCCCCATGCAGGTTTTCAATCGCCGCCGTGCGGACGCTGCCGCCAAATTCGCCGTCCAGCGTCCACGCAGTCTCCGTTTCACCCGAGAACTGCACCCACGGCGCTTTGAAATGCACAAACAGTCTGGAATTTGACTGCCCGTCGCTGGTCAGGTCGTTCAGCGTGGTTTGCAGGTCAAGCAGGCTCTCGGCACGCCGCAGCAGCATGACCTCGAAAAGCCCGTCGTCCATTTCTGCGTTCGCTACATGCGGGAGCCCCTTGAACCCGCCGACCGAGGTGGAATTGGTCACCATCCCGAGCACAAATTCGCCGTCCAGCTGCACCTCCGGCGCTTCGACATGCAGCCGGTACGCTTTGACCTGGGACAGGCTTTTGATTCCTTTGATCAGGTAGGCCGCGCGCCCCAGCCAGTTTTTGACCGGCTGCGGGGTGGTATACGAAACCTCCGTGAACAGGCCGAACGCAGCGACATACGTAAAATACCGCTCGCCGAACCGCCCGATATCCAGCGGCGCCAGGCAGTCCCCCGCCGCAATCTGCGCCGCCAGCGCAGGCGATTTCGGCAGCCCCAGCGAGGCCGCGAAATCGTTGGTCGTACCCGCCGGGATATAGCCCAGCGGCACCGGCGAGCCCGCGTCCATCAGCCCCGCGGTGACCTCGCCAAGCGTACCGTCCCCGCCCGAGCAGACAATCCGCGAAAATTCCCCCGCACGTTCCCTCGCCGCCCGCCGCGCGTCCCCCGCGCTCTGTGTCGTATAGACAGTGACGTCCCAGCCAGCCTTCACAAAGGTGTCGATGCACGCCAGCGCGTGCTGGCCGATCGAAGCCTTCCCGGCAAGCGGGTTGATAATCCATAACAGCTTTTTCGGCATTTTTTAAGATTACCTCCTTCCGGCGGGAAGGGATCAGTCGGTCAGCAGGCTGCAAACCGCGTTGGCATATTCGACCGGGTTGTCAATCGGCATCCCTTCAATCAGCAGCGCCTGCTGGTAAAGCACCGACGACAGCTTGGCAAGCTTTTCCGGATCCGCGCCCGAATAGTCGCACAGCTTCCCGAAAATCGGGTGGGACGCGTTCAGCTCCAGCACGCGCTCCGCATGGAAGGTCTGCTCGCTGCCCATCGCCTGCTGGTTCAGCACCTTTTCCATCTCAAGCGACATGCCGCCCTCGGTCGACAGGCAGCACGGATGGCTCTTGAGCCGCCCGGTCAGCTGCACCTTTGTAACCTTGCCGTCCAGCGCCTCCTTGACCGCGGCCAGCACCGCTCCGTTTTCCTCCGCCAGCTTTTTAATTTCCTCTTTTTCCTCGTCGGTTTCCAGCCCAAGGTCGCCGTCTGCAATCGATTTGAAGGTTTTTTCCTTGTACTGGTTCAGCATCCTGACCGTGAATTCATCTACATTGTCGGTCATGCACAGCACGTCGCAGCCCTTTTCCCGCAGCAGCTCCATCGCGGGCAGCAGGCGGCATTTTTCAATGGTCTCGCCGCAGGCGTAATAAATATATTTCTGCTCCTCAGGCATTTTTTCAAGATACTCGGCGAGTGTGACCATTTTGCCTTCCTTGTCCGAATAGTACAGAAGCAGGTCTTCAAGCACGTCCTTGTGCATCCCATAGTCCATATACGCGCCGAATTTCAGCTGCGGGCCAAAAGCGGTGAAGAACTTTTCATACTTTTCGCGGTCGCTCTTCTGCATGGCAAGCAGCTCGTTTTTAATCTTTTTCTCAATGCTCTGCGCGATCAGCTTGAGATGGCGGTCGTGCTGAAGCATTTCACGCGAAATGTTCAGCGACAGGTCGGCGCTGTCCACCAGCCCGCGTATAAACGAGAAATAATCCGGCAGCAGGTCGGCGCATTTGTCCATAATCAACACGCCGTTGGAATATAGCTGGAGGCCCTTTTCGTAGTCCTTGCTGTAATAGTTGTACGGCGCGCGCCCGGGGACAAACAGCATCGCGTTATAAGTGACCGCGCCCTCCGTGCTCGTGTGGATGTGACGCAGCGGGTCCTCAAAGTCAGCGAACTTGGTTTTATAGAACTGGTTGTAGTCCTCGTCGGTAAGCTCGGATTTGGACTTTTTCCAGATCGGGATCATGGAGTTGAGCGTCTCCATTTCGGTGTAGTCCTCATACTCGGGCTTGTCCTCCGGGGAACCTTCCTTGACGCGCGAATGGGTCATTTCCATCCGGATGGGGTAGCGGATATAATCGGAGTATTTTTTCACAATCTCCTGGATGCGCCAGGGCTCAAGGAAGCCGTCATAATCGTCGTTTTCGGTGTTGTCCTTGATTTTCAGCGTGATAACCGTGCCGCATTCCGCCTTTTCGCACGGCTCAATGGTGTAGCCGTCGCCGCCGGAGGATACCCAGCGGTTGCCCTCGGCAGCGCCGTCCGCACGGCTGACCACCTCGACCTCCTTTGCGACCATGAACGCCGCATAGAAGCCAACGCCAAACTGCCCGATAATGTCAACGTCGTCCTGCTGCTCCATCTGCCGCTTGAAGTCCAGCGAGCCCGAGCGGGCGATCGTGCCCAGGTTTTCTTCCAGCTCCGCAGCCGTCATGCCGCAGCCCAGGTCAGAAATGGTCAGCGTACGCGCGTCCTTATCCAGCGCGAGCGTGATCGGCAGGCTGTCGCGGGTGATGCCGGTGCGCCCTTCGCGCATGGCGTTGTAATAAAGCTTGTCCGTCGCGTCACTGGCGTTGGAGATGAGCTCACGCAAAAAGATTTCCTTATGCGTGTAGATGGAGTTGATCATCAGGTCAAGCAGCCGTTTGGATTCGGCCTGAAATTGTTTCTTTTCCATAAAAAACACCTCTGATATTGTAAATTTAAGTAAAAACAGTTCGGGGTTAGCACTCAAGGCACCCGAGTGCTAACGAGTCTATAATAGACCTCTTCCCGAAAAAAATCAAGAGGGAATTTTGAGATTTTACATTTCATACATAATCTGCCGCGGGGCCTATGGCAAAATCCGCCGTTTCGGGATCGCCAGGGCCAGCCATTTTGGGAAAAAGCACTTGTTTCCATCGCTGAACTATGTTACAATAAGGTTACGAAGTTTTGGCTGCGCAGGGGTTTCGCTATGCGCGGCAGTCTATAAAATACATAACAGGCTGACCGGTTGGCCGGGGGGAGGGATTCCCCGGCGGGGAGGCCGAGTGAATCACGAGGTGAACTGCATGAAAAGGATACTCGCGGGCACAATGTCTGCCTGCCTGCTGCTCGCCGCCGCCCCGGCTGCCCAGGCCGCAAACGACCTGGAAGGGAACTGGGCAAAAACATATATCGAATACCTGGGGAAAATCCCCTATAACGGCGAGACGGGGGGCGTCATCCGCCCCAACTCCGCCACCGGCAATTATGACCCGGATAAGCAAGTTACCCGCGCCGAGTTTATGCGCTATATCAACCGTGCGTTTAATTTTACCGAGAAAGCGCCTGTCACCCAGTATACCGACCTCAGCGCAAACGGCTGGTATATGGACAGCGTCCAGATTGCCGCCAAGCACGGCTACATATCCGGCACCAGCGCCACCGAGATGTCCCCCAATGCGCCCATTACCCGCGAGCAGGTAATCAGCGTCCTGGGACGTTTGTTCAAAAAGGATTTGGATGCGGTCGACCCGGAAAGCCTGCGCTTTTCGGACAACAAACAGATCGGCAAATGGTCGGCGGCCTATATCAAGGACGCCGTTGACGCGGGCATTGTGCGCGGCTATACCGACGGCTCTTTTAAGCCCGCCGCGACGGTGACCCGTGCCGAGATCGCATCCCTGCTGTACCACTACATGGGCACGTCGCTGAATACGGAGGGCACCGTCTACAATTCCTCCTCGCTCAAGGAAGATACGAAGAATGTCACGATTTCGGCCCCGTGTACCCTGCAAAACACGACGGTCGAGGGCGACCTTTACATCACGGAGGGCGTTTCCGGGACGATTACGCTGACAAACGTGGTTGTGCGCGGCGACCTGATCCAGTCGGGCGGGAGCCTTGTCTGCAACGGCGTTTCGTCTGCGAACATGGTGATAGACTCCTCGGTCGGGCGGCTGATGCAGGCGACGGCCAGCGGCAATTCAGAAATCCGCAGGGCAGAGGTGCGTTCCTCAGCCAGCCTGTTTGAAAAGGACCTGACCGGCCAGGGTTTTGTAGACGTCACATTGGCAGGCGGGGATACGCCGTCACTGACCTTTGACGGCACTGCCAGCGTGACCGCCGCGCAGAAATCGACCGTATCGACCACGACGAATGCCGTGATTGACGCACTGACCGCGAATGCGCCGGTAACGGTCGGCGGCTATGGCGCGATCCGCTCCGCCGTAATCAACGCGCCCGACTGCTCGCTTGCGATGATGCCGCAAAACGGCTGCGTTGTAAAGACGGGACTGACCGCGACGGTTGCGGGCAAGGAGATCAGCGGCACGCAGGCGGGCTCGGGTCAGGCTTCCACCACGCCTTCGGCGCCAACGGCCCCGGTTTCAGCGCTCCCGCCGAACAGCGTCAGCCTTACCGAAGCGACCTTCGACCGCAACCCCGACTCCGACGCTTATGAAGATCTTGAGGTCAGCCTGTTCGCGGTGGACGACGCCGTATTCCGCCGGGTCGTGCTGGGCGGCGTGGAGGTCGACGCGTCCTTCTCGCGCAGCACCATCCGCATCGACGCGGAGGATCTTGCCGAAATTTACCCAGGCGTGTATACACTGACCTATGTAATGAGCAGCGGCGTGAACCCGACCCTGCAAATTACCATTGTGGATACCGGCGACCCGGAAGACCCCTATGACTATGAATCGGACTGGACCGGGAACAAACGCGACGATGTGGAATTCCGCACCGATAAGAACAGCCGGTACAGCTCAAAAACCAGTATCAGCAGTATTAAATACAATGGCAACAACGTTTCCAGCAAGGAGTTCGAATGGAAGGTGACGAGCGCCGGAAGGCTTGAAGTAACGATTGACGGCGAGGAAGTCAGCAAATGGTTTGACGACCTGAACAACCCCGACCATCTTGACTTTGACATTAAACTGAATGACCCCAGCGAAACCTTTGTCCTCCGTATCTGGAATGAATCCTAAAACCGAAGCCCCGCCGGACGGCGGGGCTTTTTGTGATGACGAAGGGATAGTATACGAACCGATCCAGCAGGGAAGCTGTAAGCCCTCGTCCCGCCCGCAGGCGAGATAAAGCTTTTACTCAATTTTTTCTCGAAAAAATTGCGGGTGCAGGGCAGAGCCCTGCCGCTCGCCGCGCAGGCGCGGGTGTCCAGAGGGCAGCGCCCTCGGCAGGGTGCAGGGCAGCGCCCGCCGCGTAGACGCAGGCTACAGCTTTTTGCGGATGCGCTCCAACGCGCCCTTCTCCAATCGGGATACCTGCGCCTGTGAGATGTGTATCTCATCAAGCGAAAGGACGTGATTGCGCCGCCGTGGGCGTTCATAATCGACATGGAATCGAGGGGCGAGCTTGAGAAAGATATCAAGCGTAATATTGCTTCCCGCGCCGTCCGAGCCGACTACAACGCGGTCAACCATCGCCTTTGCCATTTCCCGCGAGAAACCGTGGTTTTCCTGCCACTGCGCATCGATTTCCTTCGCAAGCGCCTCCATCTCCCGGGCCCGGCGGGACAGCGACGCTTTCGCACGGGACAGCCCGTCGCGGCGCTCCGCAAGCGCATCCAGATCGCTGCTGTAGCCGTCGTTGCGGCGCTTGAATTCCTCCTTCGATACCAGCCCCTCCAGGGTCAGCTCGAGCAGCTTTTCCTGCTTTGCCCGCAGCGCGTCAGCCTCCGCGTCCAGCCGGCGCAGCTCAGATAGAAAATCGGCCTGCGCGCCGCAGCTTTTCAGATCCGCAAGATATTCGCTGATAACAGCGGCCTTGTCGTCGAGCAGCTCGGAAAAGACACGCTCCAAAATGCAGTCGAGCTCGTCGCTGTACAGGGTGGGCGAGTCGCACCCTTCTTTCTTGCCCTTGAGACGGTACATACGGCAGTTCCAGGCTTCGGCGTCCCCGCGCCGCTTGCTTTTGTAAACGTGGCGGTGGAAGGAGGTGCCGTGCTTTGCGCAGATCAGCTTGCCGCTGTAGGCGTAGCGGTTTTGGCTGGCCTGGGCATGGCTGCGCATGCGTTCGCCGCGCTCGTCAAGCAGGCGGTTCGCGTCTTCCCAGAGGTCGGGGGTGACGATAGCGGGGATGCGTTCGTCTTGGTGTACGAGCCATTTGTCCGCATGCAGCCGGTAGGTACGGCCGTCGCGGTAGTCGCGGGTGCCATAGCGCCGCCCAGCGTAGCAGCCCTTGTATTTGGGGTTGCGCAGCATGCCTTGCAGGGTGGCGTAAGAGAGCGGCTTGCCCTGCCGCCCGCGGACGCCGCGCCGGTCGAGGTCGTTGGCAATTGCGCGCAGGCCGAGCTCGCCCTGGACATAGCGCTCGAAAACCTCGCGCACAACGGCGGCTTCCGGCTCGACCACTTCCAGGCGCTGCCCGGTCTTGTTGTAGCCATAGAGGTTGTTCTGCCCGAGGAGGACGCTGTTTTCCTGGGCGCGCTTGAAGCCGAAGCGGGTGCGTTCGGAGATTTTGCGCACTTCGTCCTGTGCGATGGAGGACATGATGGTAAGTCGGAGCTCAGCGTCGCGGTCGAAGGTGTTGATGTTGTCGTTTTGGAAAAACACGCCGACGCCGCAGCGCAGCAGTTCGCGGGTGTAGCGGATGCTGTCGAGGGTATTCCTGGCGAAGCGGCTGATTTCTTTGGTGACGATGAGGTCGAACCTGCCTTGCTGCGCGTCTGCGATCATTTGCAGGAACTGTTCGCGCTTGGCGGCGGAGGTACCGGTAATGCCTTCGTCGACGTAGCCGCCTTCGAACGTCCAGTTCGGGTTTGTGCGGATGTATTCGGCGTAGTATGCTTTCTGATTTTCGAGGCTGTTCAGCTGTTCGTCCTTGTCGGTTGAGACGCGGGCATAGTAGGCAACTTTGAGCGGGAGGTCAAAGATGGACTTGCTGCCTGCTTGGACTTCTTCCAGTGAACGGATATCCATAGAGTTCTCCTTTCTCTTCTGCCCCTGGGTTCCGCGCAGGCGCGGCGAGCGCCGGGGCTCTGCCCCTGGACCCCGCGCCTGCGCGGCGAGCGCCGGGGCTCTGCCCCTGGACCCCGCGCCTGCGCGGCGGGCGCCAGAGGGACTCGTCCCTCTGGACTCCCTTTCTCCGCTGCGGCGGGGACGGGGGATTAGTATTCTGCCAGCCCTTCCAGCGCTGCGCCCAGCCCGCCAAAAGGACGGCGGGCCGGGCGGGTTACAGGGCCGTTTGTTTTGTTTTACGGTTTGGGCTTGCGCCCCAGGGGGGATTCTGGCGCTATTTATGAAACAAATATCTGCCCTTCTATTGTACCGTTTTGCCGCAGTTTCGTCAACTTTTTCAGTTCTAAACGGCGTACCAGATCATGCTCCTGCTGGGTAATGGCCCCAGCGCTCAGTAGTCCGGAATTGATCGCCAGCAGCCTGTAAATTTTCCCTTCCTCCCAGGCGGGGTTCGTTTTCATGGCCGACACCTCCTTGTGCTGTCATTCTAGACGGCCTGCGCCGGTTTCAAACATTTCGCGAAAAAGGATCGTATTTCGGCAAACGGAAAAGGGAGGCAAAACGCCTCCCTTGTAAGCTTCCCTGCGCAGCAGCATGTATCCAGTTTTTTGGGGAAATCTATGCATGTGCGGGGGATCAGCTCCCAGCGCCGCTTATAAAAAGGGCTTCATCTGTTCAACGTTCGCCTGCTCGGTCGCGATCAGTTTTTTCGCAAGCGCCTGCACCTGCCGGTCGCTGCCGGTGTAGTCGTTCAGGTGCTTCGTGCCTTTCGTGATCCCCATGGTGTTGCCCTGGATGACCATTTCCGCGATTTTTGAGGAAGAGTTGTCCGCAAGCATTTTCATCGCTGTCATGACGTTTGACGAGACCTTTGCGGCTGTCCCGGGTTCCGGGGAGCTCTCCCCACGTTCCTCCAGCATCCGGTTTGCGCAGCCCGCAATGCACCGGTATTCGCGTATCTGGTGGGAAATCGCGTCGTAGAGCGCATTTTCCCGCACCATCGGCTCGATGTCGCGCAGGCTTTCCACCCCCATCCGCGCCGTCTTATGGATAAACTGTAATAATTCGGTATCCTGCATTTTTATCATCACCTCACAGGAAAGTATATCCGGCGCGGGCCGGGTTTAGCCCGTTTTTACATCGCTTTTTTTCAGGTAAAGAACCCCAAGCAGCGAACACAGGACGACAAAACCCACACAGCAGGCAAAAAACAGCGGCAGGCTCAGTTCATCGTTCGCCGAGCCGTTCGCCGACATGCCCATACTCAGCAGCGAATACGGCCAAAGGTAGCCAAACCCCTTTGAAGCAATCCCAAGCCCGAGGACGCCCCCGGCCATCGCAATGCCGACCGGTACGGCAAACGAACGGATGACAAGCGATTGCAGCAGCTGGAACGCTGCCATGGAGATACCGCCCGCAATCCCACCGAGCAGCCACCAAAGCGCCGCCTTCGGGAAGATGCTGAACGGCACGCCGCAGATGCTCCCGGCGACCAGAAACAGTACCATCCCCCAAATCTGCGACAGCGCGGTCATGGCCGCCGCCAGCGCCATCTTGCCAAGGAACACGTCGCGCAGCGGCACCGGCGCGGCAAGCACCTGGTTCCAGTTGTGGTCGAAGTGCTCCAGCCGCCAGAGGTACGAGCAGTACACCCCAACCAGCGCCGGATAGAAAAAGTATCCGGAAAACAGGGAATTCTGCGTCCAAAGGCTTTCCCACGTCAGGCTCAAAACCCCCTGGTTGTTCATGAAATTGACCGAGCCGAAAAACGCCGGGAACAGCGGCATCACAAGGAACGGCACCCATACCGGGCTGTGCAGCAGCTTCAGCCGCTCGGCACGCATTACACGGAAAAACATGGCTTACAACTCCTTTCGTTCCAGGGCGGCGCGCCCAATGACGTAAATCGCGAGCATCCAGATGAGCAGCACGGCGAACACCCCCCACGGGGTCGGCATCCGGGTGAGCTCCATGACGCGCGTATCCGGATCCCAGCTGGTCATCCAGACAAAGGATAACGCGCCCGAAAAGCCGTAAGGCCCGCACAGCAGCCGCGCAAGCTGGGACGGCAGGAACATCAGCAGCAGCGCGATAAACGACCCGCCCAGCCCGATGCACATCGGGACGATCTGGTTTTTGATCAGCAGCGAGAGCACCAGGTGCAGCTCGTAGATTGCAAACGCGGTGCAGAAGATAAACAGCCCGTTCAGCGCGTAATCGTTATAGGGCGCGGGGCCGAAGAAGCCAAACAGGAAGCCCATCCCCAGCAGCACGGCGGTCTGGATGACGGCGAGCGGCAGCAGGTACAGCGCCCCAAAAGCAAGCTTGGCGTTTAACAGCCGCGCCTTCGGCTGAAGGGTTTCAAGCAGCTTGAGGGTGTTGCCCTTGTGCTCCAGGTCGGCAACGCGCGACGCGAGGCTTGCCGCAATGATAGGGATCAATATCCCGTTAATCAGCGGCAGGCTATATAAAAGGTACTGCCAGCCGAGCTTTTTTTCCTGTTCGCTGGGGCTGCGGAACGACCAGAACAGCCAAAGCAGCTCCACCCCCAGCAGCGCCGCGCAAACCAGCCACAGCCCGCGCCTGCGGGATTTCCAGAATTCCATACGCAGTGCGGTCGTCATAAGCTCACCGCCCCTTCGGTCAGGCCGAGGAAGATATCCTCCAGGCTCTTCTGGCGTTCCTCGATGCGCAGCACGGGAATTTGGCGCTCACAGAGCAGCATGCTGCAATGGGCGACCTGCGCATCCTCAAGCGGGGGCAGGGAAAGGTATTCACCGCTGTAATCACACGCGATCCCGTTTTCCCGCAGCGCTTCCAGCGCGAGGGCGTTGTTCCCGGTGCGCAGCGCAATATGGTGCTCGCTGCGCTCGTGCAGCCGGTGCAGCTCGTCCTGGAAAACCAGCGTGCCGTTGGAGATGATGCCAACGTCGGTCGCCATCTGGTCGATCTCGCTGAGGAGGTGGCTGGACACGACGACGGTCATGCCGTAGCGCTCCGGCAGGGAGCGGATAAGCTCGCGCATTTCCTGGATGCCCGCCGGGTCGAGCCCATTGGTCGGCTCGTCAAGGATCAGCAGTTTGGGATAGCCGAGCAGCGCCGCCGCCAGCCCCAGGCGCTGCTTCATGCCAAGCGAATATTGGGAAACCTTCTTATCCCTCGCTTCGCCCAGCCGGACAAGCGCCAGCACCTCGCCGACTTCGCGGGCGGGCCGGCCCCGGAGGGTCTGCACGATACGCAGGTTCTCCTCGCCGGTCAGATGCCCGTAGTAGGACGGCGACTCGATCAGCGAACCGACGCTGCGCAGCATTTCCATCCGGGAGCCTGCGGTAAGCGGCTTGCCGAACAGGGTGATTGTGCCGCGGGTGGGGCGGGTAAGCCCGAGCACCATTTTCAGCGTGGTCGATTTGCCCGCGCCGTTTGGGCCGAGGAACCCATATACCGCCCCTTCGGGGACGCGCAGCCCAAGGGAGTTGACGCGCAGCGCGCTCCCATATTGCTTACAGAGCCCATTTGTTTCAACAGTCATTAACATCTTAATACACTCCTTCCTTAATGCTATTATACCACCCGGAGCACAGGGCTGCATGACATTCACTTTACGTTTACCTTAAATTTACCTTACATCCGCCGCAAGGGCTGGCGGCCAAAGCCGCAAAACGGTATAATAAGAAAAGAACCATCAAAAAAGCCCCTCCGTCCCGCCCGCAGGCGATGGAAGGGATTCCAAAGGGGCCAGCCCCTTTGGCGCCCGACGCGCAGGCGCGGGGTCCAGGGGCGGCGCCCCGGCCGCCCTCCGCAGAGGGCGGAACCCCAAGGGCGCAGTAAAGGAGAATCATATGGAACTCTACGAACTGAAAATACTGACCGTCGAGGACGAGCCGCAGGTGCGCAAGATGATCTGCGAAATCCTCAAAGAAGCCGGATACCAGCAGGTCTGCACCGCCGGGGACTGCAAAGAAGCCCGCGAAGCCTTCCGCACGCAAGCCCCCGACTGCGTGCTGCTGGACGTGATGCTGCCCGACGGCGACGGGTTCGCGCTGATGCAGCAGCTGCGCCAGGAACGCGATGTGCCCACCCTGTTCCTCTCCGCGCGCGACGCCGACGAGGACCGCCTGCGCGGCCTCGGCCTGGGCGCAGACGACTACATCGTAAAACCCTTCCTCCCTGCCGAACTGGTGCTGCGGGTCGGCGCAGTGCTCAAACGCTCCTACGCTGCACAGGCCGCCCGCCCATGGGAACGCCTGCGCCTGGGGGAAACCGTCGTCGACTGGGACAGCTGCACGGCCCGCAGCCCCCGCGGCACATGCAGCCTGACCGCGAAGGAATGCGCAATCCTCCGGTGCCTCGCCGCCCGGCGCGGCAAAATCGTAACCATCGACGCGCTGTGCCGGGCAGTTTGGGGCGAGGATTTCTTCGGCTACGAAAATACCCTGATGGTACACCTGCGCAGGCTGCGCGCCAAGCTGGAAGAGGACCCCTCCCACCCCAAGTGGCTGCTGACCCAGCGCGGGCTGGGCTATAAGCTCGCACAGGAGGACGAGGGATGAAAGGGCTCGGGAAAATCCTCGCGCGGTATGTCCTGTCCGCGGCCGGGATTGCGCTGCTGCTCATCTGCCTGAACGCCGCGGTGTTCTTTGCATTCGCTGTGGCAAGCTTCCAGCTGGAACCCGAGACCAGCCGCAGGCTGGGCGAGCTCGCCGCATCGGTGCAGTGGGACGGCGCCCGCTGGACGGCAGAGCGCTCCACGCTTGAGGGCGACTCCTGCTGGTCCATGCTGCTCAGCGAGGACGGCGACATACTATGGAGCGAAGCGCTCCCGAAGGAACTCGACCGGCATTATACCGTCTCTGACGTTGCATCGTTCACCCGCTGGTACCTCAGCGACTACCCAGTCAAAGTGTGGAAGCACGAAGCAGGGCTGTTTGTGACCGCGCAGCCGCGCGGCTCGCAGTGGAAGCAGCAAATGGAGATGAATTCGGGCACAATAGACCTGCTGCTGCACCACACGCTGCCAGCGTTCCTGGTGCTGAACGCTGCTGCCGCGCTGCTTTTGCCGCTGCTGTTTGGGCTGCAGCTGTTCCGGTCGGCAGCGCCAGTCGCGCAGGGCATTGCCGACCTCGCAGAGCGCAGGCCGGTTGCGCTCTCGGAACGCGGGATGCTGGGCGGGCTGGGCGCGGGGCTGAACCGCGCGTCGGCGCAGCTCCAGCGGCAGGAGCAGCTGCTCAAAAAGCGCGACCGCACCCGCACCGAATGGATCGCAGGGGTATCGCACGACATCCGCACGCCGCTGACGCTGGTGCTTGGCGCGTCGGCACAGCTCGAGCATGACGCTGCGCTTTCGGAAGAGGCGCGGGCGAAAGCCCACACCATCCGCATACAGGGCGAACGGATCCGGACGTTGGTGTCCGACCTGAACCTTGCGTCAAAGCTGACCTATGAATTACATCCGCTGCGTATCGAGCGGTTCCGTCCCGCAGAGCTGCTGCGGGACGCAGCAGCCGAATTGCTGAACAGCGGGCTGGAAAGCGCGTTTGTGCTGGAAATGGATATCCCAGCGGACTGCGAAGCGCTCTGGCTGGAAGGGGACGTGCAGCTGGTCGGGCGGGCCGTGCGCAACCTGCTGGGCAACAGCGTCCGGCACAACCCGGGCGGCTGCACGGCCAAGCTGGGGCTGCGGCGCAGGGACGGCTTCTGCTGCATTTCGGTGGAGGATACGGGCGGCGGCTATCCAGACAAGGTGCTTGAGCGGTTCCGCCACGCTTCGGAGGGCGCGATTGAACCCCACGGGCTTGGGCTGGTGATCGCCCGCCAGGTTGCGGCAGCACATGGCGGGGTACTGTCCCTGCGGAACACGGCTTCAGGCGCTTGTGCGGTGCTGACGCTTCGCGCTGAGATGTTGCCCCCACCCCTGCGTGAGCAGCGCCCAGCCCACCGTTCACCGCCCACGGGCGGGCCGATGGAATGATCGGTACAAAAACCGCTTATTTTACAGGATGCAGCAGCGAAAAGACAGGTTCCGGGTATGGAAAAGGGCGCCCTGATGGGTGCCCTTTCCGGTGGCTGAAAAGAACCTTCAGAGGCCGAGCTCTGCTTTCAGAGCCGCGATCATTTCATCGTATTCTGCCTGGCTGAGAACCACCTGGTCCTCGTCCGCGCGGGTGATCGTGAAGCCGCCGCCAAAATCCAGCCCGCCCTCGTATTTCGGGACGATATGGAAATGCAGGTGCGGGTTGGTATCGCCAAACGAGCCAATGTTGATCTTGGTGCAGCCCCACAGCTTCTTAACTGCTGCGGCAACCTTTGAAACGTCGCCGATAACGCCTGCGCGCTGTTCGTCGGTCAGCTCAAAGACCTCTTTTTTGTGGTCGTCAAGCGCGACTACGCAGCGGCCCTTGTGGGACTGGTCACGGAACAGATACACCGTGCTCGCAGACAGCTTGCCAACCAGAAACATAATGCTCTCACGCTTCTCGTGATGCTCGTCGCAGTAGAAACAGCCCTGTGCCTTTGCCATAGTGAAACACTCCTTCAATTTTAGATATCCCCGTTGCAGAACGGTTTACCACTTCCAGTATACACGGTTTTCCCCAAAAACGCCAGAACTTTTTCGGGGTCTGTGCCAGATTAATCGGTACATGCCAAAAAAGCTTTACCGTTTCCGTACGCTTTTGCGGCAGCTGCGCACCCATCCCCGCCGCAGCGGAGATGGGGAGTCCAGAGGGACTAGTCCCTCTGGCGCTGTCCGCGCAGGACGCTCCCGGCGAGGGCGGGAGTCCAGAGGGCAGAGCCCTTTGGTGCCGTCCGCAGAGGACATCCCCGCCGCAGGCGCTCAAAATAGCGAAAGCTGCTCCCCGCCGCCGCGATAGGCGCGGATAATATCCGGCATGCGCCAAAGCAGCCCGTGCGCCCGGCATTCCTTCTGTACGAGCGCTTTCAGGAGGTCATGGCGCGGCGCAGGGCAGTAATAGCTGCCGCCGAAGGTGCTGCGGTAACGCGCGGAAAGCCCCGGGAAACGTTCATCCAGGCGGTCATAGAAATACTGCCGCTGGTTTGCGCGCAGGGTCACGCCGTACATCGAAAACACGAATTTCCCGCCCGCTTCCGCAGTTTTCCGGATGATGCCGCGCACATTGTCCTCCGAGTCGGTGAGAAACGGCAGGATGGGAGTCATCAGCACCCCGCAGAAAATCCCGGCGTCCGCAAGCGCCCGCAGCGCGGAAAACCGCTCGGAGCTTGGGCAGACGTGCGTCTCAAGCTGCCGGGAAAGCGCATCGCCGGCGGCGGTGATGGTCAGCTTGACAATCGCCGAATGGTTGTCCCGGATGCGCTTCAGCAGGCCGATATCCCGCGTGACCAGCGCGCTTTTCGTGTCCAGCGAAACGCCGAACCCGGCTTCCGCAATTGCATCGAGCGCCGCGCGCGTCACGCACAGCTCCCGCTCGAAGGGGTTATAGGGGTCGCTCATTGCGCCGATGCCTACGACCCCTGCGGCGCGCTTGGACGCAAGCTCACGCCGCAGCATCTCCGCCGCGCCCGCTTTGACGCGCACCCGGTCGAAGTCCTCGACATGGTAGCATTCGCTGCGGCTGTCACAATAGATGCACCCATGGCAGCAGCCCCGGTAAAGGTTCATATTGTAATCCGCGCCAAACCACTCGTTATATTTGACGCGGTTAAGAAGGTTTTTTGCCGCAATCTGCTCTATCATGGCGTCCCCCCATCCCAGACAGCATAAAGATTGGTGTCCCAGGCGGGCACGTAAGGATGGTGCCGCAGGTACAGCCGGCAGCCGGGCCAGTTCTCATGCAGGAAGAGCGGCAGCGCGAACAAATCCTCATTGCGGTGGTAAGCAGCGCAGTTGATTTTCGGATGGAAACGGGTAAGGGTTGCCCGCGCGCCCTCAAGGGCCTGCCGCTCCGCGCCCTCCACATCCAACTTCAGGAAACTGCACCGCCGCCCGCCAAGAACGCTGTCCAGCGAACGCATGGGGGTCTCGCGGCCCTCGCCGGAAACACGGGAATTGCGTCCCGCTTTCGCGGAAAAGCGGACCTGCGTGTCGTGCGACCATGCGCCCGCAGGGACCAGCTCGATCTCCCCCTTCCCTTCCAGATGCTCCTGGGCGTAAGCCGCCAGCTTCTTAAAATTGCGGCGGTCGGGTTCAAACGCGGTAATCGAGGAAAACCGCCCGCCGGTATAGTGCAGCAGCTCACGGATGGTGTCGCCGTTGTACGCGCCGAGGTCGGCGAAGTCCTCGCCGCCGCCCGGCGCCAGCAGCCCGAAGATTTCATCCTTCGGGCTTTCACAGCGCCGCAGGACGCCGATATCCCCGAACAGCTTGAAGGCGACCGTATCCCGGAACACCCTCCGCGACTGCCCGTCCGCCAGCAGGGAATAGGCCGCTTCCAGCTCCGCCCGATGTGCCCGCGCGTAGCTGCGGTCGAACAGCCCCTCCCCGCACACCGGCACGTCGGGGGCAAAAAAAGGAAAGCGGCGACGGAGCTCGGAAAAGCGCGCAAGCAGCTCCGGGCGCTGGCTGGCAAATGCGAGCACGACGACAATGTCCTCTCCAAACTGCTCCATAATATCGCGCAGGTGCAGCACCGGGAACCCGGCGAAGCTGTGCCCGCGTACAAATTCATCGCTCGCGAACACGCCTGCGGCGCAAATCCCCTTTTCCGCGAACGCCCGCAGCATTTTATCCGCGCCGTCGCCCATGCCGTAAAGCAGGATGGGGCGCGCCTCCCCGCGCAGCATGTCCCATACGTCCGGCTTGTTCCAGTCCATAAACCTACCTCTTTCCTATTCTTTTCAGTCTTATTATACGCTTTTCCCAATTTTCTGTAAAGTATTACAAAAAAATTTCATTTTCGCCGAAAACTTTGTTGCGCTTTTCCCTGTTCTCCTCTATAATAGAAGTAGTTAGCAGATTAAAGTAAGGAGTGATTGCAGTGGGTAAAAATGGGATACTCGCTATGAGTACGGACAAGCTGTATGAAGTGGATGGTGTCGTCTTTGACGAGGACAGTTATGCACGATACTTACAGCACTGCGAACCCGCCCCTGCACCGACGGAAGCTGCCGCGGACGAGCCGGAAGCGCCCCAGGAAACCGCCCCTTCCTTCACTTTCTATACAGAACCGCAGCATGTCGGCTGGTACCCGGACGAAGCGGAACGCAGCCGTGTGCCGATGATGTCCGGCGCACTGCCCCCCGAGATCGGGCAGGAGCCTCCCGCCCCTGCGTATTTCCTTGCGCCGGTCCGGCTGGTCGAGGAGATCCGCACGCCGGTCGGGCAGTGCGAAACGCGCACGCTGGTTTACGGCGGCGGCTCCGGCTCGGGCTCGTACATGACTTCATTCACGACCTCTTTTGTAACTTCTTACCGCTACGGTTCTGGCTCGGGCAGCTTTTTCAGCTCTGGCTCGTGCATTTTTGCGGCCGGCGGCTACGGATTGGAGCTGATCTGAACATGCGTGCGTTCCACAGCTGCTGGACAAGGCCGTTTTTCGCGCGGAACCCCGGCGCTGCATTTGCGGCCGAACCGTTCGAGCTGCTGACCACCGCGCTTTCCGCGCTGGAATGGCGGGCGGCGGGCGGCAGTATCTGCATGGTCACCGACGGCGCGGGCGCGGCTTATTACCATGCCCATGGCCTGGAAGGGCTTTGGGATGATGGGATACGGGTGGAGCTCGACCGCGTCCCGCCGGAGATTGACCCCTGCGTGTATTGGGCGGCGGGCAAGCTGTTTGCGCTCCAGCGGATGGAGCTGCCCTGCGTGATGCTCGACACCGATTTTATCGTCTGGAAGGATATTTCCGGGCTGCTGAAGGGCTGCGATTGCGCCGCCATCCACCGGGAGGACCTGATGGACGGGATTTACCCGCCGCTGCCCGCGTTTTCGTTTGACGCGGGGCTCGACCTGTCCGGGCTCGATTGGGGCGAACGCCCGCTGAACACCGCGCTTGCCTATTTTGCCAACCAGGGGCTTCGCGACTGCTACTGCAAAAAGGCAATTGATATCATGCAGCATTCCTCACAGGCGCGGGATACGCTGATTTATATGGTGTTTGCCGAGCAGCGCCTCCTTGCGATGCTGGCGAAGGGGTACAAAGTCGGGGAGCTCTCCGACCTGGCAGCGCTGTTCACCTCCGGGCAGGCGCTGTTTACCCACGTCTGGGGCTTTAAGCAGCAGATGCGCGACGACCCGCAGGCGTATGAGGCATTCTGCCGCCGCTGCGCGGGCAGGCTTTCGCGGGATTTCCCGGATGCAGCCACAGTTTTGCGCCGTATTCCGTTCCTGATGCGGTATTTTTAGCGGCTGGCAGTCTGTTGCAGCCGCTTTTCCATGATATAATTTGTCAGCAGGACGCCGTGCCGCTCTACCTGCTGCTCTTTTCGGGTTTGATATCCCCTTTTTTCAAAAAAAGGCTTTGCGGTAATTGATGCGTGAGCCGTTACCGTCCCGGCGGCGTGCTGTTCCAGCAGGTCACAGATTGCCGCTGCAATCCCTTCCCGCTGATGGGCGGCGTGGACGTACAGACGGTCCAAATAGCCTGTGCCGTCGATATCGCCGAACCCGATGACACCGCTGCCGTCAACCGCGACAACCGTGAAATGCTGCCGGAACGACCGGTCCCATGCTGCGAGGTCAACGTAGCCGTCTGCCCATGCGTTTAACTGCTCCGGACGGTAATCCCTGGCATTCACTGTATGGACCGTGTGAAAAAACAGTTCGGCGAGTGCTTTGCAGTCGTCCGGCTGGTATGCCCTGAGGAGCATGCTATCCCTCCTGAAACGTAGCGATTGCTTTCGATTCCAGCGTAAGCCGCCGGAACCTGCAAGGGTCTATGTCTTTTCTTTTGTGCAGATGTGCAGGCGTGCAATGGAGATGCGGGGCAGGCGTAAGACGGGCAGGCAGTGTAAAAATATGCGGCAAACCGATCTGCTCAGAAATCCTCGCGAAGCTCTCCGGCCAGTTTGGCCAATGCCTTTTTCTCAATCCGCGATATGTACGACCGCGAAATCCCTAACCGCTTGGCAATTTCCCGCTGCGTCACAGCCTCCCCGCCGTATAAGCCGTATCTGGCGATTATGATCTCCTTCTCCCGGTGATCCAGCAGGCGTTCTACCGTCTCATAAACCCGCTTATAATGGTCATGATCGTCCACCCTCTCTAAATCACGGTCTTCACAACTGATCGTATCCAGAAGCGCCAGCGAGCCGCCTTCCCCGTCTGCATCCAATGTTTCGTTCAGCGATACATCTCCCGCCGACTTGCGGAGGGAACGGAAATACATCAATATTTCATTTTCGATGCATCGAGCCGCGTAAGTCGCCAGCCGTGCATTTTTTTCCGGCTTAAAGGTGCTTACCGCTTTGATCAGCCCAATTGTGCCAATCGAAATCAAATCATCCTGGTCAGCTGGGTCCGCATAATATTTCTTCACAATATGTGCCACCAGGCGGAGATTGTGCTCGACCAGTTTGTTGCGTGCTGCCTGGTCCCCCGCCTGGAAGCGTTCCAGGCACTCGCCCTCCTCCTGCGCGGAAAGCGGTTTCGGGAACGCGCCGCCGCTGCCCTGCACCCGCAGGATGAAATATGACGCGTGCATCAGCATCAGCGGCAGGAAAGATAAAAACATTCTGCTCACCTCGGATTCTGTATTTTTACAAAATATGCGGGCGCAGCAGAGAAAAGAACCGTTCCTATGTTTCCAGAGCCTTGTTCACGCATCCTCTAAAATAAAAGCTGGGAGGACGAAAGCCCTCCCGGCTTTTTGCACTTTGAAGCTGCGATTGCAGGACGCCAACCCCTGGCAGTGCGGGGATGGCACCGTCAGGCGATACTAATCGCAGACGCAGCCGATAGTCATTCCAGCTCCAAAAGAACCGGGCAATGGTCGCTGCCAAAAACATCGGAGAGGATGCGGGCATCCTTTACCCGCGGCATCAGCCGTTCGGACACCAAAAAATAGTCAATACGCCATCCCGCATTCTTTTCCCGCGCGTGGAACCGGTAGCTCCACCACGAATACGCCCCTTCCAAGCCCGGATGCAGCCGCCTGAAGGTATCCGCGAAGCCTGCGCCCAGCAGTTCGGTCATCTTTCCGCGCTCCTCGTCGGTGAACCCAGCGTTGCGGCGGTTGGTTTTCGGGTTTTTCAGGTCGATTTCTTCATGGGCGACATTCATATCGCCGCACACCACGACCGGCTTCTTCTGATCGAGCGCACAGAGGTGCCCCCGGAACGCGTCTTCCCACTGCATCCGGTAATCCAGACGCTTCAGACCATCCTGGGAATTGGGCGTGTACACTGTCACAAGATAAAAATCCTCGTATTCCGCCGTTATGACACGCCCTTCGTGGTCATGTTCTTCGATCCCGAGCCCAAAGCTGACCGAAAGGGGCTCCGATTTTGTAAAAAGCGCCGTCCCGGAATAGCCCTTCTTTTCCGCCGAACACCAATATTCCCGGTAACCGTCCACCTGCGGGGCCTGTTCCGGCTGTAGTTTCGTCTCTTGCAGGCACATCATATCCGGGTTTTCCGCCGCCAAGAATTCAAAAAAGCCCTTTCCTACGCACGCGCGCAGCCCGTTCACATTCCAAGAAACCAATTTCATAATATCCTCTTTCCAGCCCGTTTCCCACGGGCACATAACCTTATTTTCCCAGCATCCCGCTCGCCGCAATGCGGCGAACCGCTTCGCGCATCCGCTCCGGCGGGACGACCAGCGCAAACCGCACATACCCCTTCCCGAGCTCACCGAAGCTGTCGCCCGGGACGCAGATTACGCCCGTGCGCTCCATCAGCTCGATGACAAACGCAGGCGCGTCGGCGTAGCCCTCCGGCAGCTTTGCCCAAACGAACATCGTGCCCTTGCTGTCAGGTACGTCCCAGCCTATGCTGCGCAGCCCGCCGCAAAGCGCGTCCCGGCGCGCCTGATAACCCGCACGGTTGCGCTCAACAATCCCCTGCGGGCCGTCCAGCGCGGCTGCCGCGCCCAGCTGTGCCGGCAGGAACATGCCATAATCAATCTGGGATCGGAAGGCGTGGAATTTCCGGATCACATCCCGGTTGCCCAGCGCAAACGAAGTGCGCATCCCCGTCAGGTTATACGTCTTGGACAGCGAGTTAAACTCGATCCCGACCTCCATCGCCCCGGGGATCGAAAGGAACGAAATCCCCTTACGCCCGTCCATCAGCAAGTCGGAATAAGCGTTGTCATGGATCACAAGGATTTCATGGCGGCGGGCAAAATGCACCAGGCGCTCATAAAACGCTTCGTCCGCGACGGCAGTCGTCGGGTTGTTCGGATAAGAAACCACCATCGCGCACGCCCGGTCGGCAACCGCCGGGTCGATCGCGTCCAGGTCGACCAGCCAGCCGTTTTCAGGCAGCAGCGGGGTCAGCCCGATATCCGCACCCGTCATCATCGGCCCGAAGGTGAAAATCGGGTAGCCGGGGTCGGGCGCAAGCACCAAATCGCCCGGGCCCGCCAAGGGGAACGCCACATGCGCAAGCCCTTCCTGGGAACCACCGACCGACATCAGCTGATCGGGTTCCAAACGGACGCCGTACCTGCGTTCATACCAGCGCTGCACCGCCGAAACCAGCGCCGGGGTATCGTCAATCGAATATTTGTAGTTCTGCGGGTCGAGCGCGGCTTCTGCAACCGCCCGCATCACATGCCCGTCAGGGGCGAAATCCGGCGTGCCGATGGACAGGTTGATTACATCGCCGCCAGAGGCAAGAATTTCCTTTTTCTTCTGGTCAAGCCGGTTAAAAATATTGGATTCGACCGCCTGCCCGCGTTTCATAAATTTCATAACTGTGTCACTTCCGTTGTTTTTCTTATTATACGCACGTCCAAACAATGTTGCCGCAGCCGCCCTTTGGCCCTGCCGCCCGTTTGGCAGGGCCAGGCAGCACGCAGAAACCCCAGCCGCCGCACCCATCCCCGCCGCAGCGGGGAAAGGGAGTCCAGAGGGACGCTGTCCCTCTGGCGCTGTCCGCGCAGGACCGCCCGCCGCGCAGGCGAGGTAAAATCCGGCGCGCGCACAAACATCCTCCATGCAGGCTGCTGCCCGATTATTATATCACAGCATCCTCAAAAAGTTAAGAAAAATCTGTGCGCTTTGACCGCCTCAGCGGCTGAGGCCGCAAAAAAAACAGCACAGCCCGCAAGCTGTGCCGTTTCTAATGTATCAGATAAGGGCAACTCCCCTGTTACTTCGCAGCCTTAGCCGCCCGGACTTCCTCAATGAGCATCGGGACAACCTTGAACAGATCGCCGCAGATGCCATAGTCAGCAACCTCGAAGATCGCCGCGGAGTCGTTCTT
>QXXE01000059.1 GCA_009911355.1 Clostridiaceae bacterium
GGCTCTGCCCTGCACCCGCGATTTTTTTGTAAAAAAATCGAGTAAAAACTTTATCTCGCCTGCGGGCGGGACGCGGGGAGTTACTGCTTGTGTATTGATCTTTTTGGGGGCCTGTCAGGGCTTTCTTTATACCAAAAATAAGAAAAAACATCTGTTTTGAAAGGATACCGCTATGCGAAGAAAGGATCGCGAAATTACCAGCTTTCAGGAAATCCTTGAAATTATCGAAAAATGCGATACCTGCCGCATCGCGCTCAACGACGAAGGCTTCCCCTATATCGTCCCGTTGAATTTTGGGCACGAGGTACAGGGCGAGCAGGTCTTTTTCTATTTCCATGCCGCCACTGAAGGCAAAAAGCTGGATTTAATTGCAAAAGACAACCGCGCAACCTTTGAAATGGACTGTGACCATAATTTTATCCTCTATGAAGAGCAGATGAACTGCACAATGGGCTATGCAAGCGTCATTGGGCACGGTACCATCGAAATTGTGCCCGATGAGGAAAAATACGACGCGCTCAAAATCCTGATGCGCCACTATCACGCGGAGGACTTCCGCTTCAACACCGATATGATCGGCGTCACGACGGTCCTTAAAATGACCGTTCACGATATGGCCGGGAAACGGTGCGACAACCTCCGCTGAATAAAGGAGAAGCCAATGTTCTGGGACCGATTCAAAAAACCGAAAACTCCAGAGCCCCCGCGGGCGACCACCACGGACGTACAGTTCAAAAACGTTGCCCCCATGGCTTCGGGCAAGGTGCAGACCTCGGAGCGGCAATGCCCCGCCGACTGCTGGGAAACCGTTGAGCGCTGCATCACCGAGATGCTTGAGGGCGACGCCGAATTTGTGACCCTGACGCTTGCGGAAATCTCCTCCAACGTCCGCTATGTCCAGTCCTGCCTGAATGACGACGGTATTTATATAGAGCTCGGCGTCGAAGAGGGCGGGCACACCCGCCTGATCAGCAAATATTGCGCGGAAGAGGAATGCTTTGATATTTTTGAGGAATTCTTCCGCGAAGGCACGGTGTCCGACCGCTCCGGCTATTCCCCGACTGAATTTTTTGTTTAATCCCCTGAAAACAGAAGAAAGGTGTTTGTTTTGGAAAACGGCGAAAAACCGAAACGAAAACAGCCGCAGAAACCGCGGCTGATCAACTGGAAATGGGTGTTCACGATCACGGCGCTCAGCTTTATGATCTCTGTTTCCATGTCCTACATCTCCAATGAAGCGCTTGCGCAGGTCAACAATATTATTGCGTTTGTGATCCTGCTGCTGGTCATCGCGCTGGGCATCCTGTTCGACATTATCGGTATGGCGGCAACCTCGGCGACCGAAAAGGAATTCCATTCCATGGCGTCGCGGCGTGTCGCGGGCGCGCGGGAAGCGGTCTGGCTGTCGCGCAACGCCGAAAAGGTGTCCAGCATCTGTAATGACGTAGTCGGCGATATCGCGGGCATTATCTCGGGCGCGACCGGCGCGGTAATCGTCACGCGCATCACTTCCGGGCTGTCCCCGCTGGGGGTTGTCATCGTTTCCATGACCATTACCGGGCTGATCGCCGCGCTGACCATCGGCGGCAAGGCAATCGGTAAGGGGCTTGGCATCCGTTTCAGCGTGCAGATCGTACACACGGCAGGCCGGGTGCTCGCGCTGTTGCCGCTGAACCTGGGCGCGAAAAAATAAACGCCCCGCAGCGGGCGGGCATTCCTGCCCCGGGGACGGCGCGGCCTGTGCCGCCGGCAATGGCCGTTTCCCGCGTTCCTGCCGCACAATTTTTTATGGGGGAAAACTGATGAACCGCTATTTCATCCTTGAGAAAATCCAGAAGCCCGCAGATCTCCGCCCCCTCGGCTACGGCGTGCTTTACGAGCTCTGCGCCGAGCTGCGCAGCTTCCTTTTGGATCACGTTTCCGAAACCGGCGGGCATCTCGCCTCCAACCTCGGCATTGTAGAGCTTGCCGTCGCGTTGGAGCGCACCTTTGACACCTCCGTCGACCGCCTTGTCTACGATGTCGGGCATCAGTGCTATGTCCACAAAATCCTCACCGGGCGGCGCGGGCAGTTCGGCACCCTGCGGCAGCTGGACGGCATTGCCGGGTTCCTGCGGCCTTCGGAAAGCGGGGCGGACGCGTGTATTTCCGGGCATGCGTCGACCTCAGTGTCAACCGCCCTGGGGATGGCGCACGCCCGGACGCTCAAGAACCAGAAATACCACGTGATCGCGGTCATCGGCGACGGGGCGCTCACCGGCGGCATGGCTTACGAGGCGCTCAACAACGCGGGCGACAGCGGCGAGCCGCTGATCGTCATCCTGAATGATAATAAGATGTCCATCACGCCAAATGTCGGGGCAATGAGCCGCCATTTGGCGCGGCTGCGTGTCAGCCCCCGCTACCTGCGCGCAAAAAACCGCACCAAACGTTTTTTCAGCCATTTGCCCTTCGGGGAGCATCTGATCAACTTCTCCTCGCGCACCAAGAGCCGCATCAAGCGGGTCGTGCTGCCGACGACGCTGTTTGAGCAGATGGGCTTCGCCTATCTCGGCCCGGTCGACGGGCATGACCTGAAATCGGTCTGTGAGCTGCTGCAATCGGCGAAGGAGATGAAAAAGCCCGTCCTGCTGCATGTCATGACGCAAAAGGGCAAGGGCTACCGGCTTGCGGAGGAGCGCCCCGAGGATTTTCATGGGGTCGGCAGCTTCGACCCGTCGACCGGCGAGCCCTCGGCTGCCAAAAGCCCGGATTTTTCGGCGGTTTTCGGGGAAGAGCTGTGCAGGCTTGCCGCAAACGACGCGCGTATCTGTGCGATCACAGCCGCGATGAGTTCGGGCACAGGGCTGTTGGGCTTTGCGTCGCGTTTCCCCGACCGGTTCTTCGACGTCGGAATAGCGGAGGAGCACGCGGTTACGATGGCGGCGGGCATGGCGGCGCAGGGGCTGAAGCCGGTCACTGCGATTTATTCTACGTTTTTGCAGCGTGGCTACGACCAGCTGATCCATGATTGCGCGATCGACGAGCGGCGGCTTGGCTGCGTGTTCGCGGTTGACCGGGCGGGGATCGTGGGGGCAGACGGCGCGACGCACAACGGCGTATTTGATGTAGCTTTTTTGCGGTCGATCCCGGGGATGAACCTGTTCGCGCCGTCGAGCTTTGCGGAGCTGCGGGCAATGCTGTCGCGTGCGGTGTATCACGAAAGCGGGCCTACGGCGATCCGCTATCCGCGCGGCGGCGAAGGCAGGTTTACGGGCTGCACTGCTTCGGAGGACTGGGTATGCCTGCGCGAAGGCGCGGACGCTGCGCTGGTCAGCTATGGGATTGAGATCAACGAGGCGCTTGGGGCGGCTGAGCGCTGTGCGCAGGCCAACAAAAGCGTTGCGGTTTACAAGCTGAACCGCCTGTCAGGCGAGTTCCCGCAGGAGCTCCTTGTGGAGCTGGCGGCGCACCCGCTGCTGCTGATCTGCGAGGATGTGGCCCCGGCGGGCGGCATAGGGGAAGCGCTCTCCTCCGCTTTAGCGGTGCAGGGCTGCGCTTCGCGGATCCTGCTGCGGAACACGGGAAGCCGCTTCCTGCCGCACGGCAAGCCTACGGAGCTTTTGCGCCTTTGCGGCCTTGACGCGGCGAGCCTTGCGTCGGCGCTCTAAGATTTTCTGCGTTGCTGCCGTTCTGCTGGCTGGGGCGCCGCCCCAGACCCCGGTCCTGCGCGGACAGCGCCAAAGGGGCTAGCCCCTTTGGAATCCCTTTCACCGCTGCGGCGGGGACGGGCCAGCCGTTGCGCGCCCGTGCTCCAGCCCGCCAGAACAGCGGCGGGCTGGAGCGGTTTTCTGCGGCGCAGGCAGCTGTATGGATGGGGGATTTTGGGTTCTGCGGCGCTTCCTGTCCCATCTGGAACCTGCCTTTCTGACGGAGGTATCATAAATATGAGTAAAAAGAGGCTGGATGTATTGCTGTTTGAGCGGGGGCTTGTGCCCTCGCGGGAGCGTGCCAAAACCAGTATTATGGCTGGGCTTGTTTATGTGGACGGGCAAAAGGCTGACAAGGCGGGCGAGAACGTCCCTGAGGATGCACAGCTGGAAGTCCGCAGCACGGGCAAGGAATTTGTTTCGCGCGGCGGGCACAAGATCGAGAAAGCGCTGGATTTTTTCGCCATTGACCCGGCGGGGCTCGCGGTGATGGACGTTGGCGCGTCGCACGGCGGGTTCACCGACTGCCTGCTCCGGCGCGGCGCGCGCAAGGTATTCTCGATTGATGTAGGGTACGGGCAGCTTGCCTGGACGCTGCGCAACGACCCGCGCGTGCGCTGCATGGAACGCACCAACATCCGTTATGTCACTCCCGACCAGCTGGACGAGGTGCCCTCTCTGTGCGTAATCGATGTTTCGTTTATTTCGCTGCGGCTGGTGCTCCCGGTCGTTCACGGGCTGCTTTCCGAAGACGGGCGGGTTGCCTGCCTGATCAAGCCCCAGTTTGAAGCGGGGCGCGGCAAGGTCGGCAAAAAGGGCGTTGTGCGCGAGCCCGAAATCCATTTGGAAGTGCTGAACAGCTTTGTGGGCAACGCCCACGAGGCTGGCTTTCTTGTAAAAAATATGACCTTTTCGCCCATCCGCGGCCCGGAAGGGAATATTGAGTTTTTAGGTTATCTTGAGAAGGGCGGCGAAGAATCGGTCCCAGACCTTCCTTCCCTTGTCCGCGAAGCGCATGAAGCCCTCGCCCCGAGCTGACCGCACCCACCTACCGGCCCACTGTGAACAATGAAAACGATTTACGTCCATCCAAACGAACAGAAGCCCAACATCCGCGAAGCGGTTTCCGAGGTCTGCACGCTCCTGCGCGGCCGCGGGGAGCGGGTGCTGGTTTCCGCCGCCTATTTTGACCCGGCGCTGCCCGGCGTCACCTACTGCCCGGCGGAAGAAGCCATCCCGCAGGCGGCGTTTGCCGTCTCGCTCGGCGGCGACGGCACCATGCTGCGGCTTTCGCGGCTTGCGGCGCGCTCACAGGTGCCGATCATCGGCGTGAACCTGGGGCATGTCGGCTTCATGACCGAGCTCGAGCGCGACGAGATCCCCCTGCTGGGGCGCGTGCTGGACGGCAATTTTACCTGCGACGACCGTATGATGCTGCGCCTGACCGTCCTGCGCGGGGGGCGCGCCGTATTCACCTGCGACGCGCTGAACGACATTGCGCTGGTGCGCGGTACGCCGATGTTCCACGTTGTCCACATCGATGTGGAAGCCGACGGCACGCGCGTAGCGGCATTCAGCGGCGACGGCGTTGTTTTCGCGACCCCGACCGGCTCGACCGCCTATTCGCTGTCCGCCGGCGGGCCGATTGTCGAGCCCTCGACCGAAAACATTGTCCTGACGCCAGTCTGTGCCCACGGCTTCCAGCCGGGTTCCTTTATTTTCTCCGCGCGGCGGCGCTTATCGATACACGCACGCTGCGGCCACAGCGCCGGGCTCTGTGTCTCCGGCGACGGCGACCAGGACTTCCCGCTGCTGCCCGGCGACGAAGCCGTCGTCGAGCGCTCCCCGCTGCAAACCCGGCTCCTGCGCGTAAAAGGGCACAGCTTCTACCATATCCTGCAACAAAAACTTATCGGGAGGGATGAACCATGAAATTCCAGCGCCAGGCAAAAATCCTCGACCTGATCGAACAGACTGAGATCGAGACCCAGGAAGAGCTCTCCGAACATCTGCGGCGGCTCGGCTACGCAACCACCCAAGCCACTGTCTCACGGGATATCAAGGATCTGCGGCTGATCAAAACCCTCTCCTCAACCAGCGGCAAATACAAATATGCGGCGGCAACCAGCGAAATAGAAAACAGCTTCACGACCCGCCTGCGCAATATTTTCAAAGAATGCGTAACCGAAATCAGCCACGCACAAAATATGGTCGTGATCAAAACCCTGCCGGGGCTCGGGCAGGCGGCGGCGATGGCGATCGACGCGATGCGGGTGCGCGAGGTCATCGGGACGCTCGGCGGCGACGACACGGTGTTTGCCGTAATGCGCGATCCGGAAAGCGCCGAAAAATTCTGCACCGAAGCCCACCGGATGCTGACCTGACCGCCGCAGGAGGCCGCCCAGCCCACCCCGCCCGCAGGCGGTGGAAGGGAGTCCAGAGGGACGAACCGCCGCCATCAAATGCGCCCATCAGGGCGCGCGGCGGTGAGTTTGAGCGGCGGCGCGCGATTTTCGAGCGCGCCGTAAACTACATGCCAGTGGCATGTAGTTTAGCGAACGGCCTAGCCCCTCTGGCGCCGTCCGCGCAGGACCGGGTGCAGCCCGTAGGCCACTATCCTTATTCCCGCGCCGTGCGCGGTTTCATTGAGTGTGGCAGCGCCCTGCCGCCCGCCGCGCAGGCGCGGGCAGCGCCCCAAGAGAGAGAAACGCACGAAAGGAGATTGCGGTGTTACAGCTTCTTCATATCGAAAATATCGCAGTGATTGAACAGGCCGACATCGAGCTCGGCGACGGCCTGACCGTCCTCACCGGCGAAACCGGCGCCGGTAAGTCCATCATCATCGACTCCATCGGCGCCGTCATGGGCCAGCGCACCAGCCGCGAACTCATTCGCGGCGGCGCCAAAAAAGGCTTCGTCAGCGCCGTCTTTACCGGCCTCTCCCCCGAGCTGCGCCGGGAGCTCGACGAACTCGGGCTCAGCGGCGACGAGGACGACACCCTCCACATCCAGCGCCAGCTGTCCGCCGACGGCAAAACCGTCTGCCGCGTCAACATGAAGCCCGTCGCCGCCGCCGTCCTCCGCCAGCTCAGCCCCTACCTCCTCAACGTCCACGGCCAGCACGACGGCCAGCGCCTGATGGACGAAAACAGCCACATCGACTTCCTCGACGGCTTCTGCGGCTCCGGCAAGCTGCTCGCCCACTACCGCCCCAGCTACCAGAAGCTGCTCGCGCTGCGGCGGCAGATCACCGAACTCGACCGCGGCGAACAGGAGCGCCTGCAGCGCCTCAGCCAGCTTCAAGCCGAGGTGGAAGAGATCGACAACGCCGAGCTGCGCGACGGCGAAGAGGAAGACCTGCTCGCAAGAAAAGCTTGGTTTGACAACGCGGGCCAGCTGATGGACGCGCTGCGCGAAGCCCAATTCGCCCTCGACGGCACCGACCGCAGCGACGGCGCAGCGGTCCTCGCCGCTTCGGCGGCGTCCGCGCTCGGGCGCGTCTCCGAGGTTTCGCCCGACCTTGCCAAGCTTGCCGAGGCCGCCGAAGAACTGAAATACCTCGCCGAAGACCTCCGCGCGAGCGTCGGCACCCAGCTTGGGCGCGCCGAGTTTTCCCCCAGCGAGCGCGCAATGGTCGAAGAGCGGCTGGACGAGCTGTTCCTGCTGCGCAAGCGCTACGGCGCGACCATTGCTGACGTGATGGCATACGCCGAACAGGCGCGCGCCGAGCTGGACAGCCTGGAGGGCGCGGACGAGCGCCGCGGCGCGCTGCGCGAGGAATACCGCACCGAGCTTGCACGGGCAAAGAAGCTCGCGGCGCAGCTGACCGCAGAGCGGCAAAAGGGCGCGCGCAAGCTGGAAAAGGCGATCGTTTCCGAGCTGAAAGACCTCGATATGGCGCGGGTAACGCTGCAAATCGCGGTGGAGACCGGTGCCAAGCTTGCGGCAAAGGGTATGGACACGGTACAGTTCCTGATCTCGGTGAATCCAGGCGAGCCAGTGCGCCCGCTGTCGAAGGTTGCGTCGGGTGGCGAGCTGTCGCGCGTCATGCTGGCGATGAAAAACGTGCTGACGGCGGGCGAGCCGGTCGGGACGCTGATTTTTGACGAGATTGACACGGGCGTGAGCGGCCGTGCAGCGCAGCGCATTGCGCACAAGCTGCGGGAGATCGGCAGCAAAAAGCAGACCTTATGCGTCACGCACCTGCCGCAGATCGCGGCGATGGGGAACAACCATCTGCTTATTGAGAAGCGGGCGCGGGATGGACGGACGTTTACGGACGTGCACCCGATGGATGCGCAGTCGCGTGCGGGGGAGATTGCGCGCATGCTGGCGGGCGACCAGATCACGCAGACGGCGCTTGAGAACGCGCAGGAGCTCCTGCGCGCGGCGGAGGGGTTATAATGCGTATTTTCCACGAGAACCTCAAGGAGCGCGCGCCGTAGGGGGTTCCGCGCGCTGCGGCACGCGGCCGGGGCTCTGCCCCTGGACCCCGCGCCTGCGCGGCGTGCGGTCCTACGCGGACAGCGCCAGAGGGGCTGGCCCCTCTGGACTCCCTTTCTCGCCTGCGGGCGGGACGGGGGCTGCCGCGATGCCGTATGCGATGATTTTTCTGTTACTGGTCATAGATAAGCCTGTGTAATGGGCTTGATAATTAAGAATGGAGATATTGGAATGAAAATTTACGATGAACTTGTCGCCCGCGGCCTGATTGCCCAGGTCACGAGCGAGCAGGAGGTTGCAAACCTGATCAACAACGGCAATGCGACCTTCTATATCGGCTTCGACCCGACCGCCGACTCCCTCCACGTTGGGCATTTCATGGCGCTTTGCCTCATGAAACGCCTGCAAATGGCCGGCAACCGCCCGATCGCCCTGATCGGCGGCGGCACCGGCATGGTTGGCGACCCCTCCGGGCGCACCGATATGCGCTCCATGATGACCACCGAGACCATCCAGCACAACTGCGACTGCTTCAGGAAGCAGATGGAACGCTTTATCGAGTTCGGCGAGGGCAAGGCCCAGATGGTGAACAACGCTGAATGGCTCATGGGGCTCAATTATATTGAGCTGCTGCGCGAGGTTGGCGCCTGCTTTTCGGTCAACAACATGCTCCGCGCCGAGTGCTATAAGCAGCGCATGGAAAAAGGGCTGTCCTTCCTCGAATTCAACTACATGATTATGCAGTCCTACGATTTTTATTACCTCTTCCAGCATTACGGCTGCAACATGCAGTTCGGCGGCAATGACCAGTGGTCGAACATGCTCGGCGGCACCGAGCTGATCCGCCGCAAGCTGGGCAAGGACGCGCACGCCATGACCATTACCCTCCTGCTCAACTCCGAGGGCAAGAAGATGGGCAAAACGGCGGCTGGCGCGGTCTGGCTCGACCCGGATAAGACTTCCCCTTATGATTTTTACCAGTATTGGCGCAATGTAGATGACGCGGACGTGCTGAAATGCATCCGGATGCTGACCTTCCTCCCGCTGGAACAGATTTCCGAGATGGACAACTGGCAGGGTGCGGAGCTCAACCGCGCGAAGGAGGTCCTTGCCTACGAGCTGACCTCGCTGGTACACGGCAGCGACGAGGCTGACAAGGCCGAAGCCGCCGCGAAGGCCATCTTTATCGGCGGCGGCTCGGACGAGAACATGCCGACGACCACACTCGCCGAGGCGGATTTCACCGACGGCAGCATCGGCGTGCTGACCCTGATGGTCAAGTGCGGCCTTGCGGGCTCGAACGGCGAAGCGCGCAAGCTCGTGCAGGGCGGCGGCGTGACCATCGACGGGGAGAAGGTCACCGATTTCAAAATGCAGCTTCCGCAGTCCTCCTTTGCCGACGGGCGCATCCTCCGCAAAGGCAAGAAAACCTTCCACAAGGCAACCCTCTAAACGCAAAAAAGCAGCTTCAGAGCGGGATTTTCCCCGCCGGAGCTGCTTTTCTTTTGCAGTTTTTGGAAAATATGTGTTTACAGAAGCAACATGAGATTATTGTAGTTAAGTTCCCGCGCTTTTTTCTGAATGGTAAACCAGTCAACGATTGCAAGCACCCCGCAAACGCCGCCGGTCAGCAGCTTCAGAACCCCCATCCCGATCTCACCCAGCATGAAACGGTCAATCCCCAGCACTCCAACAAAAATCGATACCAGCAAAAGCGTAGTGGGATCTTTGAACTCCACCGCGGAGATCAAATTAAATTTCGACTCATCCGCCTCCAACAGCTTTTGCTTGATAAAAACGATTTTCTCCGCTGGCAAATATTTCTGATTCCCCATAATGAACATATCAACCCGTTCCTGTGTCATTTAACTCTCTCCTTGTCCTATTTTTTATCTCCATATGCGTACCATATGATAGACAGTGAAAGCGACGGCAAACAAATACAAAAGAGGATTTGTAAACCGCCATTTCTTCAAAACCGGGGTGTTTTTATGTATAAATAGTAGAATAAACAACGGCGCAGGCAGGAAAAGCCGGTGATAGCCTAAGGCGCACGCCCAGTCCCCGCGCAGGAAGCACAACCATGCGCGGGTCAGTCCGCAGCCTGGGCATCGAATACCAAACAGACGGTAAAACGGGCAGCCCCACAAACATAGCAATGCCAATAAGAGTGGGATAACCACATGCAAGGCAACCAGCCAAAGCCTTTTTTTGCTGCTAAGTCGTTTCATATGTATAAACGCCCCTGAAAAGTACAATATTAATATACCATAGTATTTTTATTTTGTCAAGCAAAAATGTACTATAGTATTGGAATATTTGTGCAGATGCGAGGTTGCTTATGCTGAATCAACAAATCCGTACACTGCGAAAAGCGCACAAAATGAGCCAGGTTGAGCTTGCAAAAGCGCTTTATGTGACAAAACAAAGCGTATCAAATTGGGAAAACGATAATATCCAGCCGTCCGTAGAGATGCTGGTGAAGCTGGCAAAAGTGTTTTCTGTTTCAACAGATTTCATGTTGGGACTGGAAACAAAACAGGTCATTGACGTTACAGGTCTGCCTGAACCAATCGTTTCACACATCAGGCAGCTCGTCGATGATTTCCGACAATACGGACAAAATTGAAGCAGGAAGAGGATACCGTAAAAAACGCAAAATCAGTTTCTGCGCGCAAAAAGAGGATGCCGCGAAGGCATCCTCTTCTCAGCTGCGAAAAACGCTCCCCGCGCCGCAGTGCGCATGCATCCACCGCTGAATGCGGCAGTCAAAGCCCGCGGCCTGCGCGTGGGGTTTGACACTTTAAGGCAACCCTGTGAGCATAACAAAAGCAGCCCTGCACGGGAGTTCTCCCGCCGGGCTGCTTTTTTATCTTGATTCATCCATAAGCGGCTCTGCAATGACCAGCTCCGTGTCCGCGTCATAACACAGCGAATACGCTGGCGTGCCAGTCTCATCCCGCACTACGGCCTCATACCAGCCAGTCTTGAAATCCTTTGTCGGGCTGGCAGGCACAGCCCCCCCATTGCTTTCCGCCCACCTCGCAAACGCACGCTGCGCCTGCGCCTTTTCCTCAGGGTCAAGCACCCCGCTCCCCACCAAAGGGAACACAAACGCCGGTGCGGCAAACAGCAGCAGCACGGCAAGCAGCCCAGCTTTAACTATTTTTTCCTTTCCGTTCGTGCGTTCCATAACCGCACCTCCGATCTGTGCTTTCAGCATATCACTTCCGCTCTGCAATTTCCAGCCTCGTCACACAGGTTTTACCTTTTGTTCATAAAGCCATCCAACGCTTTCCCGAATGCAAAAAAGAGGATGCCGCAAAGGCATCCTCTTCTCAGTTGCACAAAACGCTCCCCGCGCCGCAGCGCGCATTTAATCGCCGCTGAATGCGGCGGTCAAAAGCCGCGACCTGCGCGTGGGTTTTGACACCTTACGCCGAAGCGAAGTGTATCGCGCTCCGCGCGATGCATGCAGCGCAGGCCGAGCCGACGCACAGCCGAAGGCTGTGCCGGCGGAGCCTTACTCGTTCAAAATCCGCAGATTTTGAACGAAGAGCGAGCGAAGCGAAGCGTCACTCGTTGATCTTGATAACAACGCCGGAACCAACGGTACGGCCGCCTTCACGGATCGCGAAGCGGAGGCCTTCCTCAATCGCGATGGGGGTGATGAGCTCTACGTCCATTTCAACGTTATCGCCAGGCATGCACATCTCGGTGCCCTCGGGCAGCGCGATGACGCCGGTAACGTCGGTGGTACGGAAATAGAACTGGGGACGGTAGTTGTTGAAGAACGGGGTGTGACGGCCGCCTTCATCCTTGGTCAGCACGTAAACCTGGCCGCGGAACTTGGTGTGCGGATGGATAGAGCCGGGCTTTGCCAGAACCTGGCCGCGCTCGATCTCGTTCTTCTGCACGCCGCGGAGCAGAGCGCCGATGTTGTCGCCCGCCTCTGCGTAGTCCAGCAGCTTGCGGAACATTTCGATACCGGTAACAACCGTCTTGCGGGGCGCGTCCATCAGGCCGACGATTTCAACTTCTTCGCCCATCTTCAGCTGGCCACGCTCTACACGGCCGGTCGCAACGGTGCCGCGGCCGGTGATCGAGAACACGTCCTCGACCGGCATGATGAACGGCAGATCGCTCTTGCGCTCGGGGGTCGGGATATAGCTGTCAACAGCGTCCATCAGCTCGCGTACGCAAGCGTACTCCGGAGCCGCCGGGTCATTGCTGTCGCAGGTCAGGACCTGCAGCGCAGAGCCGCGGATCACCGGGATGTCGTCGCCCGGGAACTCGTAGGAGCTCAGCAGCTCGCGGATTTCCATCTCAACGAGGTCAAGCAGCTCTTCGTCGTCAACCTGGTCGACCTTGTTCATGAATACGACGATATAGGGCACGCCTACCTGGCGGGCAAGCAGGATATGCTCGCGGGTCTGCGGCATCGGGCCGTCAGCCGAGGAAACAACGAGGATTGCGCCGTCCATCTGCGCTGCGCCGGTGATCATGTTCTTAACGTAGTCCGCGTGGCCCGGGCAGTCAACGTGCGCGTAGTGGCGGGTCTCGGTCTGGTACTCAACGTGCGCGGTGTTGATCGTGATGCCGCGTTCCTTCTCTTCGGGAGCCTTGTCGATGGAGTCATATGCCTGGTACTCCGCAGCGCCCTTCATCGCGAGCACCTTGGTGATCGCAGCGGTCAGGGTGGTCTTGCCGTGGTCAACGTGGCCAATGGTGCCGATGTTGATATGCGGCTTATTGCGTTCAAATTTTGCCTTTGCCATTTTGGGTTTTCCTCCTTAAATGTTCGTAATCAGATAATCTCACGACTTAAGACTATTCTAAATGATTTCGCAGAAAATTGCAACAGTTAGTTGTCAGATTTTGAGCGGTTATCGATAATTTTCTCCTGCACCGATTTCGGGACTTCGGTGTAGTGGCTCGGGGACATGGTGTACTGGCCGCGGCCCTGGCTGCGCGAACGCAGCGTGGTCGCATAGCCGAACATCTCGCTCAGCGGCACGGCGGCGGAGATCGCCTGCACGGGGCCGCGCGCTTCCATACCCTGGATCTGCCCGCGGCGGGAGTTCAGGTCGCCGATGACGTCGCCCATATATTCCTCGGGGACGAGCACGTCCACCTGCATGATGGGCTCCATGAGCACCGGGTCGGCCTTGCGCATCGCTTCCTTGAAGGCCATCGAGCCTGCGATCTTGAACGCCATTTCCGACGAGTCGACCTCGTGGTAGGAGCCGTCGTACAGCGTGACCTTGCAGTCGACAACCGGGTAGCCGGCGAGCACGCCCGCCTGCATTGCGCCCTGGATGCCCTGGTTGACCGGCTCGATGAATTCCTTCGGGATCGAGCCGCCAACAACCTTGTTGATGAACTCGTAGCCCTTGCCGGACTCGTTGGGCTCGAGGATGATCTTGACGTGGCCGTACTGGCCCGAGCCGCCCGACTGGCGCTTGTACTTGGTGTCCACGTCTGCGCTGCGGCGCACGGTCTCCTTGTACGCAACCTGCGGGTTGCCAACGTTGGCCTCGACCTTGAACTCACGCAGCAGGCGGTCGACGATGATCTCCAGATGGAGCTCGCCCATGCCCGCGATGATGGTCTGGCCGGTTTCCTCGTCGGTGTAGGTGCGGAAGGTCGGGTCCTCTTCTGCCAGCTTGGACAGGGCGATGCCCATCTTTTCCTGGCCGGCCTTTGTCTTGGGTTCGATCGCGACGCGGATAACAGGCTCCGGGAATTCCATCGACTCGAGGATGATCGGGTGCTTTTCGTCGCACAGCGTATCGCCGGTCGTGGTGTTCTTGAAGCCGACCGCCGCCGCGATATCGCCCGAGTAGACCTTTTCGATGTCCTTGCGCGAATTCGCGTGCATCTGGAGGATACGGCCCATGCGCTCGCGGTGGCCCTTCGTGGAGTTGTAAACCGCGCTGCCGGCGTCGATCGTGCCGGAGTAGACGCGGAAGAAGGACAGGCGGCCCACATAGGGGTCGGTCGCAATCTTGAACGCGAGTGCCGAGAACGGCGCGTTGTCATCGGACGGGCGCTCGTCCTCCTCGTCGGTGTCAGGGTTCACACCCTTAATCGGCGGGATATCGGTCGGCGCGGGCATATAGTCAACGACTGCGTCGAGCAGCATCTGCACGCCCTTGTTGCGGTACGCGGTACCGCACAGCACGGGGATAATCTGCACGTTAACGGTGCCCTTGCGGAGCGCCGCCTTGATCTCGTCCATCGAAATCTCTTCGCCCTCGAGGTACTTCATGGTAAGCTCCTCGTCGAGCTCAGCGACGGCTTCGATCAGCGCATCATGGTATTCCTGCGCCTGCTCCATCATTTCCTCGGGAATTTCTTCCTCGCGGACGTCTTTGCCGAGATCATCGTAGTAGACCTCCGCCTTCATGGTGATCAGGTCGATGATTCCGCGGAAGGTATCCTCGGAGCCGATCGGCAGCTGGATCGGAACCGCGTTGCATTTCAGGCGATCCTTCATCATATCGACAACGCGGAAGAAGTCAGCGCCCATGATGTCCATCTTGTTGACGAACGCCATGCGCGGGACGTGGTACTTGTCCGCCTGGTGCCATACGGTTTCCGACTGGGGCTCAACGCCGCCTTTTGCGCAGAAGACGGTCACAGAGCCGTCCAGCACGCGCAGCGAGCGTTCGACCTCGACTGTGAAGTCGACGTGGCCCGGGGTGTCAATGATGTTGATGCGGTGGCCCTTCCAGTGGCAGGTCGTCGCGGCGGACGTAATGGTAATGCCGCGTTCCTGTTCCTGCTCCATCCAGTCCATCGTAGCGGTACCGTCGTGGGTATCGCCGATCTTATAGTTGACGCCGGTGTAAAACAGGATGCGCTCGGTAGTGGTGGTTTTACCGGCGTCGATGTGGGCCATGATGCCGATATTACGGGTTTTTTCAAGAGTAAACTCTCTGGGCATATTGCTCTCCTTTCAAAAGCTTGAGTGCTCGCACGGATTAGTAACGGTAGTGCGCGAATGCCTTGTTCGCCTCTGCCATCTTGTGCGTATCCTCGCGCTTCTTTACGGAGCCGCCGAGATTGTTGACCGCGTCAAGGATTTCCCCCGCGAGGCGCTCGCGCATGGTCTTCTCATTGCGTGCGCGGGAGTACTTGGTAATCCAGCGCAGGCCGAGGGTCTGGCGGCGTTCGGGGCGGACTTCCATCGGCACCTGATAGGTGGCGCCGCCAACACGGCGCGCCTTGACCTCAAGGCTTGGCATGATATTTTCCATTGCCTCCTGGAAGACCTCAAGCGGGTCGCGCCCGGACTTCTCGCGGACAATGTCGAAAGCACCATATACGACCTTCTGCGCTACGCCCTTCTTGCCGTCAAGCATGATCGAATTGACCAGCTTGGTGACAAGCTTGGAATTGTAAAGCGGGTCGGGCAGAACGTCTCTCTTCGGAACGTTTCCTCTTCTTGGCACTTTACTTCCCTCCTTCATTAAATTCATGATTTCATTGGTACTCGGCAGGGCTTGCCAAGCGTCCTGCCGTGTGCGCCTGTCCGAGAGCTTTCCGAAACTCTATTTCAAAAAACACTCAGACAAAGCGTTTGGCCCGGATAGTTAGGCCGGCAGCTTTGCTGAAACTGTTAGATTTCAATTCAAAGTCTTTCTCAGCTCCGGGTATTTGGTGTCAAGCATTTCTGCTTTACAGCTATTTTCCACTGTAAAGCTATTCGCTTTACAAACATTTTCACTGCACCCTCTTCGTCTTTACAGTTCTTTTGTCGTTCCCGATCCGTATTTCCCGCACCGTTCTCGGCTTGAAGGGCTTACGCCTTTACTGCGTTTCCCACCTGTCTGGCAAAAGGCTTTACAGGGAATCTGTTTGTTAAGCGGATTACTTGCCAGCCTTCGGGCGCTTCGCGCCGTACTTGGAGCGCGCCTGGCGGCGGTTCGCTACGCCCTGCGTATCGAGTGTGCCGCGGATGATGTGGTAGCGCACGCCGGGGAGGTCCTTGACACGGCCACCGCGGACCATAACAACCGAGTGCTCCTGCAGGTTGTGGCCGATGCCGGGGATGTAAGCGGACACTTCCATCTGGTTGGTCAGCTTAACACGGGCGATCTTGCGCAGTGCAGAGTTCGGCTTCTTCGGGGTCATGGTCTTCACCGTGGTGCACACGCCTCTCTTCTGCGGGGCCGACTGATCGGTCTGCTTCTTCTTCTGAGAGTTGTACCCGACCTGAAGTGCGGGAGCGGTAGACTTAACGACGACCTCCTCGCGGCCCTTGCGGACGAGCTGGTTAAAAGTAGGCATTTCGTGATCTCCTTTCTGAAAAATGATCTATATCGAGGGGCGTATCCCCAAGATACCAAAGAAAAAAATTGGGATGTAAACAGGGAAAAGTTTCGATAACCTTATTTTTCGTGACGCCCATGCTGCACCTGAAAAGGCCAGCGGGGGGCTGTTTTGAAAAACGGAGTTATTTCAGGACTGCCACGACGGCAGCGCCGATATCGATCTGGGCGGCTTTCCCGAGTTCCGCCATGCTATCGGCTTCTTCCACGGGGACGCCGAGTTCCTCGCAGAGCGCGCGGATGGGCCTTATGACGCGTGCTTCCGCATCTTTAGCGACTACGACGCACTTAGCAGCGCCGTCGCGGATCGCTTTGCGGGATTGTTTCACGCCAACGACTTTCTGCGCGGTTTGCAGTTCAGACAACATGATTTTTCCTCCTATAGACCTGTTAAAAAGGGGCTGGCACAAAGCTGCTTCACCCGGTCAGGTCTTGTACCGCATACTCATATATTTTACACTGCAATCCGAATTTCGTCAAGCCTTTTTCTTAAATTTTCCGCAAAAATGCGCACTTTTTCCTACTCCAAATGGCTCTCTTTCTGCCCCCGCGCCTGCGCGGCGATCGGCGGGGCTCTGCCCCTGCACCCAGCGCCTGCGCGGCGAGCGGCGGGGCTCTGCCCCTGCACCCCGCGCCTACGCGGCGAGCGGCAGGGCTCTGCCCTGCACCCGCTGGGGCTTTCGCCCCAGACCCCGAGATGCTGACGCATCTCTTTATCGCCTGCGGGCGGGACGGGAGTTCTGGTTTTGGGAGTTAGTCTTAGCGCTCCATGCCCCAGCCCGCCATTATGGCAGCGGGCTGGGACGGCTTACGCTGGCGCATGGGTGATCTCCCACCTACAGCACTACCGCCCCGAAACCCACTGGCAAAACGACGCCAGCGGGTTTCGAGCCTCCGCAAATGCGTTCTTCATCGTGCGCAGCCAGTCCCAGACAGTCCTTGCATTTTCAAAACTGTTTCTTTTGCATACGAAAAGGAGGACGCTCTCGCGTCCTCCTTCATTTTAGCCTAAAATCTGGGGTTTTATACCAGCCATTGCCTGCGCGGCAGCGCTTTCAACCGGTTCGGCCTGCTGGTCGAGGTCTACCGTCGTTTCATAGTGGCCGCTGCGGTATTCCTGCATGCCAGAGCCTGCCGGGATCAGCTTACCAATGATAACGTTCTCCTTGAGCCCAAGCAGCGGATCGATTTTACCCTTGATTGCCGCTTCGGTCAACACGCGCGTAGTTTCCTGGAACGAGCACGCCGACAGGAAGCTTTCGGTTGCCAGCGACGCCTTTGTGATCCCCATCAGTGTCGGGCTGCACGTCGGCAGCTTGAGCCCCTCTTCGCCCGCGTCGATCCGGTCCTGCACCTGCTTGCAGTAATCCTCATATTCGTGCAGGTCGATCACCGAATTCGGCAGCACTTCCGCGTCGCCCGCGTCGTCAACCTTGACCTTGCGCATCATCTGACGCACAATAACCTCGATATGCTTGTCGTTGATATCAACGCCCTGTTGGCGGTACACCTTTTGGACTTCCTTGATCTCGTAGTCGTGTACCGCGCGCGGGTCGAGCACCCGGAGGATATCGTGCGGGTTCAGCGCGCCTTCATTGAGCACAGTGCCCTGCTCGATCATCTGGCCGTCCTCTACGCGGATTCCCGACGAGGATGCCAGCTGGTACGAGCGCATTTCACCGGTATCACGGTTCGTAATATTGACCGTTTTGACAGTCGTGCGCTTGGACTCCTCAATGCTGACAATGCCGGAAATCTCCGCCAAAGTTGCGACTTTCTTCGGTTTGCGGGCCTCAAACAGCTCTTCAACGCGGGGAAGGCCCTGCGTGATATCCGATCCGGCAACGCCGCCGGTATGGAAGGTACGCATCGTCAGCTGCGTGCCAGGCTCGCCGATCGACTGCGCCGCGATAACGCCGACCGCCTCGCCAATCCCGCACGGGGTATTCATCGCGAGGTTCGCGCCGTAGCAGCGCGAACATACGCCCTCGCGGGCACGGCATTCGAGCACCGAACGGATTTGCAGCTTTGTAAAGCCCGCCGCGATGATCGCGTCCGCGTCAGCCTCGTCCATCATTTTATCCTTTGAGACAATCAACGCGCCTGTCTGCGGATGAAGCACATCGTCAACCGGGTAACGCCCGACCAGCCGCTCACGGAACGGCTCGATCGTCTGGTTGCCTTCCTTGATGTCCTCGACCCAGATCCCCTTCGTCGCGCCGCAGTCGACCTCGCGGATAATGACCTCCTGCGAAACGTCGACCAGGCGGCGGGTCAGGTACCCCGAGTCCGCGGTACGCAGCGCCGTATCGGCAAGCCCCTTACGCGCGCCGCGCGCCGAAATGAAGTATTCGAGCACCGAAAGCCCCTCGCGGAAGTTGGATTTAATCGGGATTTCGATGGTTTTACCCGACGTAGATGCCATCAGGCCGCGCATACCCGCCAGCTGGCGGATCTGGTTGATGCTGCCGCGCGCGCCCGAATCCGCCATCATATGGATCGGGTTATACCGCTGCTCCTTCATATTCTGCTGAAGCAGCCCGGTCACTTCCTTCGTGGTGTCCTCCCACTCGCGGACGACCAGACGATAACGTTCATCGTCGGTAATAAAGCCACGCTTGTACTTTTTGTCGATCTGCGCAACTTTTTTCTCGGTTTCGTGGATGAACACGGGCTTCTGGTCCGGTACAAGCATATCGGCGACTGCAACCGTCAGCGCGCCCTTAGTGGAATATTTATAGCCCATGCCCTTGATCGCGTCAAGCACCTCGGCAGTCTTGTTAAAGCCGTGCTTCTGGATGCAGCGGTCAATAATGCGCCCGAGCTCCTTTTTGCCGCAGGTGAACATGATTTCAAGGTCGATCAGATGCTCCCCATCGCGTTCAACAAAGCCCAGGTCCTGCGGGATGCGTTCGTTGAAGATCAGCCGCCCGGGGGTCGCGTCGACAATGCGGGTAACCTCCTCGCCGTCCACGATCCGGGTCATGCGCACCTTGATCGGCGCGTGCACGCCGACAACGCCCTGGTCATAGGCCATCAGCGCCTCGTCGACCGATGCAAACACCTTGCCCGCGCCCTGCTCCTTCTCGTTGTCGATGGTAAGGTAGTAGGAACCGAGCACCATATCCTGCGACGGGACCGTAACCGGCTTGCCGTCCTGCGGCTTGAGCAGGTTGTTCGCAGACAGCATCAGCAGGCGCGCTTCGGCCTGCGCTTCGGCCGACAGCGGCACGTGTACCGCCATCTGGTCGCCGTCAAAGTCGGCGTTGAACGCGGTGCAGACCAGCGGATGCAGCCGGATCGCGCGGCCCTCGACCAGCTTGGGCTCGAACGCCTGAATGCCGAGGCGGTGCAGCGTCGGCGCGCGGTTCAGCATAACCGGGTGCCCCTTGATGATATCCTCGAGCACATCCCAAACCTCAGTTTTGGCGCGTTCGACCATCTTTTTAGCACTTTTGATATTGGATGCAGCGCCATCCTCGACCAGCCGCTTCATGACAAAGGGCTTGAACAGCTCGAGCGCCATTTCCTTCGGCAGGCCGCACTGATAGATTTTCAGGTCGGGGCCGACAACGATAACCGAGCGCCCGGAATAGTCCACGCGCTTGCCAAGCAGGTTCTGGCGGAAACGGCCCTGCTTGCCCTTGAGCATATCCGAAAGGCTCTTGAGCGCGCGGTTGTTTGGGCCTGTGACTGGCCTGCCGCGCCTGCCGTTGTCAATCAGCGCATCAACCGCTTCCTGAAGCATGCGCTTCTCGTTGCGCACGATGATATCCGGCGCGCCAAGCTCCAGCAGGCGGCGCAGGCGGTTGTTGCGGTTGATGACCCGGCGGTAAAGGTCGTTGAGGTCGCTGGTTGCAAAGCGGCCGCCGTCCAGCTGTACCATTGGGCGGATTTCCGGGGGAATGACCGGCACAACGTCCATAATCATCCATTCCGGCTTGTTGCCTGACACGCGGAACGACTCGACCACTTCAAGGCGCTTGATAATGCGCATCCGCTTTTGCCCGGACGCGTCGCGCAGCTCGGCGCGCAGCTCCTTGGACAGCTTTTCGAGGTCCAGCTCGTGCAGCAGCTCCTTGATCGCTTCCGCGCCCATGCCCGCCTTGAAATCGTCCTCGTACTTTTCGAGCATATCGCGGTATTCGGTTTCGGTCAGGATCTGCTTTTTGACCAGCGGCGTGTCGCCAGGGTCGGTAACAATATAGTTTGCGAAATAAAGCACGCGTTCCAGCAGCCTGGGGCTCATGTCGAGGATCAGGCCCATGCGCGACGGGATACCCTTAAAATACCAGATATGGGACACGGGCGCAGCAAGCTCGATATGGCCCATGCGCTCGCGGCGCACCTTCGCACGGGTGACCTCAACGCCGCACTTATCGCAGATTTTGCCTTTATAACGTACCTTTTTATACTTGCCGCAGTGGCATTCCCAGTCCTTCTGGGGCCCGAAGATGCGTTCACAGAACAGGCCGTCCTTTTCGGGCTTTAGCGTGCGGTAGTTGATCGTTTCCGGTTTCTTGACCTCACCATAAGACCACTCGCGGATGAGCTCGGGCGAGGCAAGGCCAATTTTGATCGCGTTGAACGTATTATAACTCATTCGGATACACCTCTCCAGTCTGACGCGGGATTTTTTTCGCGCGCCGCGTCATGATTTCGCGCGTTTGAAAAACCTGTTATATCAGGTATAAACGGAAAGCAATCCTGCTCTTCAATCGGAAAACAAATACCGTGTTTGATAGCGCTCACGCAGTTCGGGGACCGGCGCGCCGGAAGCCGCCGCCTTCATGTCCTCCTGCAATCGGGCGATCACTGCGCAGAATTCCGGGGTTTCCCGCGCTTCGGACGCCCACGCCTCCTGCTGGCTGGTGGTGCCTGTCAGGCTTTTCAGCCCCAGTATGCGATGTCCAATGTCCGGCCCGACCGTCCATTCGATCAGCTCTGCGATACGCTCGGGCGCACATCTGGTACGCCCGACAATATCAAAGCACAAATGCCCCAAGCCGTCAATGAAACCTTCCCAAACGTGATCGCAATTCTCAAAATACTGTGCATAAAACGCGTCATCCTCGTCGGATTCCAGCATCCCAAAGTCCCCGTGGACAAATGCGCCGGCCGCGTGCTCGAAGCACTCCTGAAAGGCTTCCAGATCTGGGGTTATCACCATTTCACCGGTTTCCAAGCACTCCCAGAGCTTTTCAAAAGCGATTTGGACGATTTCCGGCGGCTCGCCGTCCGACCCTTTCAGGTCATTCAGCAGCCGCGTGTGCGATAAAAGGGCAAACAACCCCTCCTGGAACTCCGCATCCGGGGTAAAGCCCGCCACGCCGAAGCTCGACAGGAAACTCTTCTTTTCCGCCGGGCTCAGCGCCGCAAAATCGACTTCATAATCTTTCATGTCACACCGTACCGATCTAATGACACCGCTTCACGAATCAACCAGCTGCACTCCCCCGTCCCGCCCGCAGACGGGGTAGGGAGTCCAGAGGGGCTAGCCCCTCTGGCGCCGTCCGCGCAGGACCGCTCCCCGCGCAGGGGGCGCGCTCCGCAGAGCGCGAAAACTTACTCGAGGTCGAAGTCGCCGTCGCCGTAGTTGTCTTCACCGGCAAAGTCGTCGTCCTCGCCGAAGTCAGAGCCGTAATCGTCCGCTTCGTCAGCCTCGCCGTCGCCGTCCTCATCGCCATCCAGCGCAAACAGGTCGGTGTCGCCGTCCTCCGCCTCGTTGATCCCGAAGCCCGCAGCCGCGAATTCCTCGTCGCTGCCCTGGCCGCGCGGCTCGTCGCTGCGGCGGCTGAAATCGACCTCATCGTCCTCATCGTCCGCGAGCTCGATAACCTCCATGTTCTCATCCAGTACCGTTACGTCCAGGCACAGCGCCTGAAGCTCCTTGACCAGTACCTTAAACGACTCCGGAATGCCCGGCTTAGGCACATTGTGCCCCTTCACGATCGCTTCATAAGTCTTGACGCGCCCCGTGATATCATCCGACTTAACCGTCAAAATCTCCTGCAAGGTGTACGCCGCGCCATAAGCTTCCAGCGCCCAGACTTCCATCTCGCCGAAGCGCTGCCCGCCAAACTGCGCCTTGCCGCCCAACGGCTGCTGGGTTACCAGCGAGTACGGGCCGGTTGAACGCGCATGGATCTTGTCGTCGACCAGATGGTGCAGCTTCAAATAATACATATACCCGACTGTGACGCGGTTGTCAAACTTCTCGCCGGTGCGCCCGTCGTAAAGCACGCTCTTGCCGTCCGCGTCTACGCCCGCCGCGACCAGCATCTCCTTGATGTCCTCCAGCGACGCAGAGTCGAAAACAGGGGTCTCGACCTTCCAGCCGCGCTTCTTCGCAGCAAAGCCGAGGTGTACCTCAAGCACCTGCCCGATATTCATTCGGGAAGGCACGCCCAGCGGGTTCAGCACGATATCCAGCGGCGTGCCGTCCTCAAGGAACGGCATATCCTCCTGCGGGAGAATGCGGGAAATAACGCCCTTATTGCCGTGGCGGCCCGCCATCTTGTCGCCGACCGAAATCTTGCGCTTCTGCGCAATATAGCAGCGCACGACCATGTTCACGCCCGGACTCAGCTCGTCGCCGTTCTCACGGGTGAACACCTTGACGTCAACCACGATGCCCGATTCGCCATGCGGCGCGCGCAGCGAGGTATCGCGCACCTCACGCGCCTTTTCACCGAAGATGGCGCGCAGCAGCCGTTCTTCAGCAGTCAGCTCAGTCTCGCCCTTCGGTGTCACCTTGCCGACCAGGATATCCCCGGCATGCACCTCCGCGCCAACGCGGATGATGCCCCGCTCATCGAGGTCGCGCAGCGCGTCCTCGCCGACGTTCGGGATATCGCGGGTAATCTCCTCCGGCCCCAGCTTGGTGTCGCGGGACTCGGATTCGTACTCCTCAATGTGGATGGAGGTGTAAACATCATCGCGGACAAGCCGCTCATTGAGCAGTACCGCGTCCTCGTAGTTGTAGCCTTCCCAGGTCATAAAGCCGATCAGCGCGTTCTTGCCGAGCGCGATCTCGCCATTTTCGGTCGACGGGCCGTCAGCCAGCACGTCGCCGGTGCGCACATGCTCGCCAAGGTCAACGATCGGGCGCATATTGATACAGGTCGACTGGTTCGACCGCAGGAATTTCGTCAGGTGGTAGGATTTTTCGTGCCCGTCCTCATAGCGGACGACGACCTCACGGGCGGTAACGCGGGTCACAACGCCGTTGCCCTCCGCCAACGGGATGGTGCCGGAGTCGACCGCCGCCTTGTATTCCATACCGGTTGCGACAACCGGCGCCTCGCACTTGAGCAGCGGCACCGCCTGGCGCTGCATGTTCGCGCCCATCAGCGCACGGTTCGCGTCGTCGTGCTCGAGGAAGGGGATCATGGCAGTCGCGACGGATACCATCATACGGGGCGAAACGTCCATCAGGTCAACGTCATGCCGGTCGACCGAGACAATCTCGTCGCGCATCCGGCAGGTGATGCGTTCGTTTTTCAGGCAGCCGTTTTCATCCAGCGGCTCGTATGCCTGGCAGACGATATACTCATCCTCCACATCGGCGGTCATATATTTCACTTCATCGGTGACCCTGCCGGTCGCCTTGTCGATGATGCGGTAGGGGGCTTCGATGAAGCCGAACTCGTTGATCCGCGCATAAGTCGCAAGGTAGGAAATCAGGCCGATATTCGGGCCTTCAGGGGTCTCGATCGGGCACATGCGGCCGTAGTGGCTGTAGTGTACGTCGCGCACCTCCATCGAAGCGCGGTCACGCGACAGGCCGCCGGGGCCCAGCGCGGACAAGCGGCGCTTGTGGGTCAGCTCTGCGAGGGGGTTGTTCTGATCCATGAACTGCGACAGCGGCGAGGAGCCAAAGAACTCCTTGATCGCAGCGGTCACAGGCCGGATGTTAATGAGCGACTGCGGGGTGACGATATCGAGGTCCTGGATGGTCATGCGCTCACGGATGACGCGTTCCATGCGGGAGAAGCCAATGCGGAACTGGTTTTGCAGCAGCTCGCCGACGCAGCGCATACGGCGGTTGCCGAGGTGGTCAATGTCGTCTGTGGTCCCAATGCCGTTGCCGATGTTCAGCAGATAGCAGATCGACGCAAGCATATCGTCGATGATAATGGTTTTGGGGACGAGCTCGGCCATGCGGGATTTGACGGCGGCCTTGAGCTCGTCGCCCTGCGCGCCGGACTCAATGATCTCGCGCAGGATAGAGAAGCGCACCTGCTCCTTAACGCCGAGCTCCTCGGCGGTAAAGCCGGTGTAATCCTGAAAATCGCCGATATCGACCATGCCGTTGCCAAAGACCTTGACCGGCGTGCCCTCAGCGGACTCGATGGTCACGCCGCGCACGCCGCGTGCCGCGATCTCGCGGGCCTGCTCGCGGGTCAGGAGGGTGCCTTCCTCGGCAATGATCTCGCCGGTCATGGGGTCGACAGCGTTTTCAAGCAGCTTATGCGACGCGATACGCCGCGCGATGTTCAGCTTTTTGTTGTACTTATAGCGGCCGACAGCGGAAATATCGTAGCGCCGCGCGTCGAAGAACATGGCGTTCATCAGGCTTGTCGCCGACTCGACGGACGGCGGCTCGCCGGGGCGCATTTTCTTATAGATTTCGATCAGTGCTTCATCAACGCTCTTGGACGGGTCTTTCTCAATGGTTGCGAGGATACGCTCGTCCTCGCCGAACATATCAAGGATTTCCTGATCGGAGGGCACGCCGATCGCGCGGATGAAGGATGTGATCGGGATTTTGCGGTTTTTATCGATACGGACGTAGAACACGTCGTTCATATCGGTCTCGTATTCCAGCCATGCGCCGCGGTAGGGGATCACGGTTGCAGAGAGGATGGCCTTATCGGTCTTGTCATACTCTTTGCCGTAGTAAACGCCGGGTGAGCGGACGATCTGGGAAACGATGGCGCGTTCCGCGCCGTTGATGATAAAGGTGCCAGAATCGGTCATGCGCGGGAAATCGCCCATAAAGATTTCCTGCTCTTTGATCTCGCTGGTTTCCTTGTTGCGCAGGCGCATACGCACTTTCAGCGGGCAGGCGTAGGTAGCGTCGCGCGCTTTGCATTCCTCGACGCTGTATTTCGGCTCGTCCTCAAGGACGTAGTCGAGGAAGGTCAGCTCGAGGTTGCCGGTGTAGTCGGAGATCGACTGCACATCGTCGAAGACCTCTTTCAAACCTTGCCTGAGGAACCATTCATACGAGCTTTTCTGGATCTCGATCAGGTTGGGCATTTCGAGGATTTCCTCGATCCGGGCAAAGCTTTTGCGTGTTGTCTTCCCGTGCTGTACGTCTTTCACCATCATGTTGTACCGATCACTCCGTTTCTTTGTTGATTCAATACGCTCGGCGGCGTGGTGATTTTTTCAAAAGGGGGCTTGCGCTTTTCGGGAAACCGTGGTATGATAGAGGCAGTAAGGAAGTGGAAACCACTAATTTCGATAAGCGCTTTATTATACCATATTTTAGAGGGAAAAGTCAAGAATAATTTGTGAACAATCGAAAATATAGTAAACAAAAAAGCGGATGCTGAGCATCCGCTTTTAGCGAATCCGCCAAAACCCGGCGGGGCTACGCGCCTTCGCGGCGGGCGGCGGGGCTCTGCCCCTGCACCCCGCGCCTTCGCGGCGGGCGGCGGGGCTCTGCCCCTG
>QXXE01000060.1 GCA_009911355.1 Clostridiaceae bacterium
GGCGGAGCCCGCCGCCGCCCGCGCAGGGCCGGGTGCAGGGCGGAGCCCGCCGCCGCCCGCGCAGGGCCGGGTGCAGGACAGCGCCCCGGCGGGGCACCATCAGGCGGGTTCGCGGTTCGCGGTGCGGCGCGTCACAATCGGCTGCGCCCCATCTACAATGACTTCCTTCGTGATCGTAACCCCCACAATGTCCGGGTCCGATGGAATATCAAACATAATATCCGTCATCCGCGTTTCCAGTACGCCCCGCAGCCCGCGCGCCCCCGTCTTCCGCTCAAGCGCAATCCGCGCCACCTCACGCAGCGCCTCCTCCTCGAACCGCAACGCAACGCCATCCATCGAAAACAGCTTCTCATACTGCTTGACCAGCGCGTTTTTCGGCTCCGTCAAAATCGATACCAACGCCTCCTGATCCAGCGATTCCAACGATACCAGCGACGGCAGCCGCCCGATAATCTCCGGGATCAGCCCGTACTTCATCAAATCGTCCGGCTCTACCATCGCCAGCAGCTCCGAAGTGTCCGCGCTCTCCCGGCTGCGTACCTCCGCACCAAAGCCCATACCCTTCTTGCCCGTGCGGTTCTGCACAATCTTGTCGATCCCGTCAAACGCCCCGCCACAGATAAACAGGATGTTCGTCGTGTCAATCTGGATGAACTCCTGGTGCGGATGCTTCCGCCCGCCCTGCGGCGGTACGTTCGCTACCGTGCCCTCCAGCATCTTCAGCAGCGCCTGCTGCACGCCTTCGCCCGATACGTCGCGCGTGATCGAAGGGTTCTCCGATTTGCGCGCAATCTTGTCGATCTCATCCACGTAGATGATCCCGCGCTCCGCAAGCTCAATGTCAAAGTCCGCCGCCTGGATCAGCCGCAGCAGGATGTTCTCTACGTCCTCGCCGACATATCCCGCCTCGGTCAGCGTCGTCGCGTCCGCAATCGCAAACGGCACCTGCAACGTCTTCGCCAGCGTCTGCGCCAGCATCGTCTTGCCGCAGCCCGACGGCCCCAGCAGCAGGATGTTGCTCTTTTGCAGCTCTACGTCATTTTCTTCCATGCTGCCAATGCGCTTGTAATGGTTGTATACCGCTACGCTCAGCACTGTTTTCGCCCGGTCCTGCCCGATTACATATTCGTCCAGCGTCGCCTTCAGCTCGCGCGGCGTAGGCAGCTCCCCAAGGTTCACCGCCCCCGCCTCTGCTGCCGGTTCCTCCTCCGGATAGTCCAGCTCGTCGTCCAGGATGCTCGTGCAGACGTTGATGCACTCATCACAGATATATACGCCCGGCCCCGCGATCAGCTTCTTCACAATGTTCTGGCTCTTCCCGCAAAAAGAGCATTTCAGTTGTTTCTTATCATCATTTACCATATCTTCGTTCACCTCCAGCGGCAGTATCCGCTTTGGGGCAACGCAGACAAACCATCAGGGGCTTTCCCCCTGATGGCTGCCAGCGCTTACCTTTTTTCGTAGACCGTGTCAATCAGCCCGTATTCCTTCGCTTCCACAGCCGACAGGAAATTGTCGCGCTCGGTGTCGCGGACAATCTCTTCCAGCGGCCTGCCAGTGTTCGCCGACAGGATGTGGTTCAGCTTATCCTTAATGCGCACCAGCCGGTCAGTGTGGATCTTGATGTCGGTGATCTGCCCCTGCGCGCCCGCAAGCGGCTGATGGATCATGATCTCCGAGTTGGGCAGCGCGTACCGCTTCCCCTTTGCGCCCGACGAAAGCAGGAACGCCCCCATGGACGCCGCCATGCCAACGCAGATCGTGGAAACGTCGCACTTGATATAATTCATCGTGTCATAAATCGCGAGCCCTGCCGTAACCGAGCCGCCAGGGGAATTGATATACAGGCTGATATCCTTATCCGGGTCCTGCGCCTCAAGGAAGAGCAGCTGCGCGATGATCAGCGACGCCGTCGTGTCGTTGACCTCCTCGCCCAAAAACACAATGCGGTCATTGAGCAGCCGGGAATAAATGTCATACGAACGCTCGCCGCGGTTGGTCTGTTCGACCACCATAGGTACTAAACTCATACAATGGATCTCCTTTCAATGCCCCTTTCCGGGGCATATGTACGGGCGCGCTTATGTACCCCCTTCGGGGCTCCCCCGTTCCGGCTTACTCCGCTGCCGTTTCCTCTGCGGGGGCGTCCGCAGGCGCTTCCTCCGCCTTCTTCTTACGGGTAGCCTTCTTGACCTTCGCGCTTTCCTTGATCACGGCAAGCGCACGGTTCAGCTTGAGGTCGTCAGTCACAGCATCGGCCGTGACTGCGGCGCGGATCTGCGCGTCCTCCATGCCGTAACGCTCAGCAAGCTTTGCATATTCGGCGTTCAGGTCTTCCTCGCTGACCTCGATGCTTTCCAGCTCTACGATCTTGCGCAGCGCAAGGCGTACCTTCACCTGGCGCTCTGCCTGCGGCAGGAATACCTTGCGGAAGGACGGCAGGTCCATGCCCTGCATCCGGACATACTGGTCGAGCGAAATGCCCTGCATCTGGAGCCGGTAGCCGAAATCGTTCAGGATCACATCGGCCTCGCTGTCAAACATGACCTGCGGGATCTCCGCCTGCATGCCCTCAAGCACCTGGTCGAGCAGCTTTTCTTCAAATTCACGGTCGGCCGCGTCGGTCTTGGACTTTGTCAGGTTTTCGGTGATCTCTTTTTTCAGGTCGTCGATGGTCTCTGCAGTCTCGGAAACGTCCTTCGCAAACTCATCGTCCATCTCGGGCAGGATGGTCTGCTTCACCGCATGTACCGTGCACTTGAATACGGCCGGCTTGCCCTTGAGCTCTTCCGCGTGGTATTCCTCCGGGAAGGTGACTTCTACATCCTTTTCGTCGCCCGGCTTGCAGCCAATCAGCTGGTCCTCAAAGCCCGGGATGAAGCTGCCGGAGCCCAGCTCGAGATCGTGGTTCTCGCCCTTGCCGCCGTCAAACGGCACGCCGTCGATGAAGCCCTCGAAATCGATGGTCACGGTATCGCCCTTCTTGGCCTTGCGCTCGACGTTCTCCACGCGCGCCATGCGCTTGGCCATGCGCTCAAGCTCCTCCTTGACCTCCTTCGCGGGGACGGAGACCGAAGCCTTTTCGGCAGCCAGGCCCTTGTACTCGCCCAGCGTGACCTCCGGCTCGACCGGAACCTTCGCGATCAGCACAACGCCGCCCTCGGGCGCGCCCTCGCCCAGCTCGACGTCCGCCGGGCCGACCGGCTTGATGCCCGATTCCTCGACCGCCTTTTCCATCGCGTCCGGGTAGACGATATTCAGCGCGTCCTCAAAGAATACGTCGCCGTACATCTTCTCAATCAGCATACGCGGCGCTTTGCCCTTGCGGAAGCCCGGCACCTGGATGTTCCGACCCGCCTTTTTGAACGCCTGATTCTTTGCTTTCTCAAATTCCGCAGCGGAGATTTCCATCGTCAGTGCGACGACGCTTTTTTCCAGCTTCTCGGTCTTTTTCAATTCCATTATATGTTGACTCCTTACAAAATAAATTTTCAGTCCAACCTATTCTACCAGATTGTTTTCAAAAAATCTATACTTTTTTCCGAATTTTTTTGCATCCTGGGCATTTTTTTCACGTGTCAGCTGGAAACCGGTTTCAAATCCGGAGGGGCGCCGGACGGCGCGGCCTTTTTTGCCGGGCGGCGCAAGTCGCGCGGTTTTCCGCGGGGGCCTTGATGGGTTGCGGGGGGAGTGCGCCGAGCATCCCGGCAAGGGGCTGCCAGGCGGCGTTCTGGATGGTTTTACAAGCTTTACGGTGCAAGCAGCACCGGGCGGAAATCGACGTGGTCGCCTGAAACCAGCCGGAACTCGATCCCCTCGCGCTCCCCTTCGACCGCCCAGCGGCGGCTCTCCGAATGCAGGTGCCCGTAAATGCAGCGGCGCACGCCGTACCGGTGCAGCAGCTCCAGGATTTCCCCGCAGCGGAAGTTCATATACAGCGGCGGGTAATGCAGGAAGCAGGCCGTCTCGCGCAGGCCCATCGCCTGCCCCAGCTTGAGCGACGCTTCCAGCCGCAGCAGCTCCCGGCGGAAGATTTTCGCGTCATGGCCCGCGGGGTCCTCATCGTAGGGCCAGCCCCGCGTCCCGCACAGCGCGATATCCCCGCAGGCATGGGCGTTGTTGTGCAGGAACGCAACCCGCGTGAAGCCGTTTTCCTCCAGGAAGCGGTTCATTTTCGTAACCGTCTCCCACCAGAGGTCATGGTTGCCCTTGAGCAGCAGCTTGCGCCCCGGCAGGCGTTCCAGGAAAGCGAAATCGGCCTTTGCCTGCGCAAGGTTGAGCCCCCACGAGAAATCCCCGCCAATCACCACCGTGTCATCTTCCCCGACGCACTCGCGCCAGTGCTGGGCGATTTTGTCCATGTAGCCCTCCCAGCGGCCCCCGAACACGTCCATGGGCTTTGCCACGCCGCACGCGAGATGCAGGTCGGCGATCGTATAGAGCGCCACGGCTTTACAGCTCCGCGAGCAGGCTGGTCGTCGCAAGGATATCCTCCTTGCCGACCACCCGGTCGAAGCGCGGCTGCTTGCCCGCGAGCGACGCGAGGGGCTTCGGCGGCTCGGCGCCGGTCAGGCCGTGCAGCACTTCCAGCTGGGAGACGTCCTCGCGCTCAACCTTGCCGCCCAGCGCTTCCGCGACCGATTTGCAGAATTTGAACGGGCTTGCGGTCGAGGCAATGACCGTCGGGGTATGGTCGCCGGTGCGCGCGCGGTAATCGTCATAGGCTTTGACCGCAACGGCGGTATGGGTATCGCAGAGGTATTTTTCGTCCTCGAACAGTGCGCGGATGGTGGCGGCGGTTTCCGCGTCGTCGCAGGAGCCCGCGTCAAACAGCGCGTCCAGCTGCTCCCGCAGCTCGCGGCTGACTGTATACTTGCCGCCGTGCGCCAGCTGCGCCATCAGGCCGCGTACAGCCTCATCATTCTGCCCGGAAATATAGAACAGTAAACGTTCCAGGTTGGAAGAGATCAAAATATCCATCGAGGGGGACGCGGTTGTAAAGAAGGGGCGGTTCTTATCGTAGGAGCCGCTGCGGAAAAAGTCGGTCAGGACGTTGTTGCGGTTAGACGCGCAGATGAGCTTATGCACGGGCAGGCTCATTTGTTTGGCGATATAGGCCGCGAGGATATTGCCGAAGTTGCCGGTTGGCACGCAGATGTTGATTTCGTTGCCGAACTCGACCATACCGCGCGCGGCGAGGTCGCAGTAGGCGGAGATATAGTAGGCGATCTGCGGAGCGAGGCGGCCCCAGTTGATGGAGTTTGCGGACGAGAGCAGCATGCCTTGTGCGGACAGCTTGTCGATGGTGGGCGTGTCGGTAAAGATGCGTTTGAGGGCTGACTGGGCGTCGTCGAAATTGCCGTCGACCGCGCAGACCGAGACATTTTTACCCTCCTGGGTGACCATTTGCAGCTTTTGCATTGGCGACACGCCGTGTACGGGGTAGTAGACCATGATCTTGGTGCCGGGCACATCGGCGAAGCCGTTGAGGGCGGCGGTGCCGGTGTCGCCCGAAGTCGCGACGAGGATGCAGGCGGTGCGTGTTTCGCCGATTTTGCGCAGGGAGGCGGTCAGCAGGTGCGGCAGCATTTGGAGCGCCATATCTTTGAAGGCGCAGGTTGGGCCGTGCCACAGCTCGAGGATATGCCTACCGTCGCGCAGGGAGACGACTGGCGCGGTGTTTTCGCCGCCCCAGCGTTCGGGAGCGTAGGCTTTTGCCGCATAGCTTTGCAGTTCTTCTTTGGTGAAGTCGGTCAGGAATTTGCTGAGGACGAGGACGGCGCGGCCTTTATAGTCGGCTTCGATCAGAGCGTCCCAATCGGCTTTGGAGAGGGTGGGGAACTCGGTGGGGCAGTAGAGGCCGCCGTCGGGGGCTATGCCGGTTGCGATCGCGTAGGCTGACGAGACCTGATGTGTTTTATCCCTTGTTGAAACGTAATCCATGTTTTTTTCCTCCATTTATATTCTTTTCTGTATGCTTTCCGTTACGCCAAGGGGCGCTGCCCCCTGGACCCCCGGCCCTGCGCGGGCGGCGGCAGGGCTCTGCCCTGCACCCGGCCCTGCGCGGGCAGCGCCAAAGGGGCTAGCCCCTTTGGAATCCCTTTTATCGCCTGCGGGCGGGACGGGGGGAGCCCACGCCGCTGCTTGACTCCGCTGTTTATAATCCAGCGTACTTACGTTGGCTTATATTTTTAATTGGCTTATATATTATAAGCCAAAAGTATTATAATCCAAAAGAAGCTGTGAGGCTGGCCTGCTGCAAGATATGGCCTTTCATTGCCCTCTGTAGCCGCCATTTGCTTGCGCCCGCTCCCAGCGGCAGCGCCGTATCGAGCGCATACGCCGTGAAGCGGTAACGATGGGTACTCCCGCGCGGCGGCTTGGGCCCCGCGTAGCGGTGGAACCCGTAGGCAATGCCCTGTACCGCGCCGTCCGGCGTGTGCCCGCCCTTCGGGATGCCGCCCGGGATACGCGCCTCCGGCGGCAGGTTCCAGATCACCCAGTGCGGGAAGCCCCTGATCAGGTGGTCGAGATCCTCCAGGATGACCGCCAGCGTCACCGTTTCCGGCGGCAGGTTTTCCAGCAGCAGCTCAGGCGAAACGTCCGCGCCGCGCCCGGTGTGCTCAATGGGGAACCGTCCGCCATCCGATATTGCGTGGCACTCCAGGCCGAACACCTGTCCCCCGTCCAGCTTGATTAGTCCCGGCATTGTCCGCCTTCCTTTCCTAATTGACCCCGCATGGGCAAACGCGCTACAGCGAATCGCTGAACGCTTTCAGCTCTTTTTTCCGTCCTTCCGGCAGACGGTTATACGCCATGCCGCAAACCGCGCCTTCAAGCGCGTACAAATGCACTAAGCAGACCTCCGGATAGGCCGTTTTCAGCCTGAAAAACGCCTGTTCCGCGCCGGTTTCCACAAGCTTCCCGGGCGAATCAATCCCGACCGCCGCCAGCTTCCGTTCCATTTCCCGGCCGATATTTTGCAGGTCAGTCAATTTTTGCATTGCGATCCCCATACCCTCCGCGCTTGGAAACGTTCTGAATCCAAGCGCGCATGGATTCTTTCCGTTAATATTTCAGCACAAAATAAATGACATATCCCCAGCTGAGCAGGCCGTGAAAGATCGCCCAGCCGACCGATTGCCACGTAGTGTAGCTGATAACCATAGCCAGCGCGCTCCCAAATGTAATCCCGGACTTCACCGTTGTCTGGACGGCTGACTGCCTGTTTTCGCCCATTTGCAACCTCCTGTTTACAGCATGCGTTCGATAAACCGCCCGGCGTTCGCGTAAAAGAGGCCGTCGATCGTGCTTTGCGGATAGCCGAGCCGCCGCAGCTCCTCCGCGAGCCGTGTGATATCCGCGACAGTCGAAAACCCTTCCGGCAGCGCTTCGCAGCCGTCGAAATCCGCGCCGATTGCAAGGATATCCTGCCCGCCGAGCGCGCAGAAGTGCTCGATATGCCGCACCGCGTCGGTGAGCGTGGCCCTTTGCCCGTCGTCCCGCAGGAAGTTGTTATAAAGGTTGAGCCCAACCAGCCCGCCGCGCCGGACCATCTCGGAGAACTGCAAATCGGTCAGGTTCCGGCAGTGTGGGCAGACCGTGCGGCTGTTGGAGTGGGACGCGGCGAAGGGGGCCTCTGTCTCGACGCAAACATCCCAGAACCCCGCGTCGGAGAGATGGGACACGTCGAGGATCACGCCCATGCCGACCAGCCTGCGCACAAGGGCCTTGCCTGCCTGCGAAAGCCCCTCATCGTTATCGGTCGCCGCGCCGCAGGCGTAGCGGTTCCGGCCGTTCCAGCTGAGCGTAACCATGCGTACGCCCGCGTCATAAGCGCGCCGGAGATGTTCTTCCGAGCACAGCAGCTCCGCGCCCTCGATGGAGAGGAACGCCGCCGCGCGCCCGCGCCGGTCGGGGCTTTGCAAGTCCTCAGCGCTGAAGCACTGGTACAGCCAGTCGCGGTTGCGGGAAAACTGTTCCCTTGCGGTGTCCAGCATTGCACCCAGCCGCTGTTCCTCTGGCAAATCGAGCAGCGCACGCCGTCCCGGGATAGGCTGCGGGGGCCTTGCGCCGCAGAACAGGGCAAAAAACTGTACATATTCCTCAAAACCCGCAATTTTGCTTTTGTCAATAAACAAATCATTTTCACGCAGGTTTTTGCGCATTTCATAGCATTCCCAAAGCGTGTCACAATGTAAATCAAAATATTTCATAAGCCATTGCTCCTTTCAGCGCAAAGCCGTCAAGACTCCGCGCATAGCGAACAGCAATTAAAATCCCTCGTCCCGCCCGCAGGCGGGTGCGGCGTCCTGCACCGGAGCAGGCCGACCAGCCCGCTGTCTTCATGGCGGGCTGGGTCGCTGAGCGCCCTTCAATATCTAACAGCCCGGAAACTCCCGTCCCGCCCGCAGGCGAAAAAGGGAGTCCAGAGGGGCTAGCCCCTCTGGCGCTGCCCGCGTAGGGCCGGGTGCAGCCCGTAGGCCACTATCCTTATTCCCGCGCCGTGCGCGGTTTAATTGAGTGTGGCAGCGCCCTGCCGCTCGCCGCGTAGGCGCGAGGCAGGGACGGCGTGCAGAGACGAAAGGCTAGAAAGCGTTCTCGATGTGGACGAGCCTCGGCTCCGTGCCCGGCCCGCCATAAACCTCAATCACGTCAAATCGCGGCTGTAGCCCCGTAGGATGCCCCTGTAACCACAACTCCGCCGTAACCCGCAGCCGTTCCTGCTTCCGCGCGTCCACCGCCTCCCGCGCAGCCGCAAACCGGTCGTTTTTCCGCGTCTTTACCTCCGCAAACACGAGGAAACCGTCCTTTTCCGCTACAATGTCCAGCTCCCCGTACCGCGTCCGGAAATTCTGCGCCACAATCCGGAACCCCTTCCGCCGCAGCAGCGCCGCCGCCTGCGCTTCCCCCCATTCCCCAAGCCTCACGCCTGAAGCTCCGGATGCTCGCGCAGCAGCTTTTTCAAAAAGCTCCGCCTGTGGATCGGGCATACGCCATATCGCAAAATCGCCGCATAGTGCGCCTTTGTCCCATATCCCTTGTGCCTTTCAAAGCCATACTCGGGATATTCCGCGCCCATCAGCTGCATAAAATGATCCCTCGTGACCTTCGCCAGAATAGACGCGGCCGCTACCGAAGGTACAATCGCGTCCCCGCCCGGGACACACCGCTCCGGGATTTCCAGCCCCGGCAAACCGTTGCCGTCCACAACCGCGTAATCCGCCGGGACAGCCAGCGCCGCCACCGCGCCCCGCATCGCTTCAAAAGTCGCCTGCAAAATATTGATCTCGTCAATCCGCTCGTGCCCGGCCTCCGCAATCCCGAACGCCACCGCCCGCTCGCAGATCTCGCCAAACAGCGCTTCCCGCTTCTTTTCACTCAGCTTTTTCGAGTCGTCCAGCCCGTCAATCACGCAGCCCTCCGGCAATATGACCGCCGCCGCGACCACCGGCCCCGCCAGCGGCCCGCGCCCCGCCTCGTCAATGCCGCAGACCGCCGAATACCCGGCGAACTGCCGCTCATAGCCCCATTCCAGCATCAGCATATTCCTCCGGCGTTTCCAGCGTGATCCGCCCCAGCACCCCGCCGCGGTATTCGTCAAGCAGGATGCGCGCCATGCGCTCCGTGTCCGCTTCGCCGCCGCGCAGCAGGAAGCCGCGCTTGCGCGCCGCCTGCTCCAGCAGCGTATATCCCAAAAAGCCGGTTTCTCCGCTTTGTTCGTCTTGTTCGCCTTGTTCGCCTTGCCCGCTTTCCGGGAGGGTGATTTTATAGCGCGCACAGATGCTTTCCGGCGCGTGCGCCGCCAGCAGCTCGAACAGCTTGCAGGCCAGCGTTTCCACATCCAAAATATCGTCCTTGACCGCGCCGGTCACGGCAAGCAGGATGCCGGTGCGCTCATCGTCAAACTTGGGCCAGAGGATGCCCGGGGTGTCAAGCAGGTCGACCCCGCCCGCCACCTTGAACCACTGCGCGCCGCGCGTTACGCCGGGCTTGTCGGCAGCCTTCGCAGCCTTGCGCCCAAGCACGCGGTTGATAAACGTCGACTTCCCAACATTCGGGATGCCCACCACCATCACGCGCGGCGAACGCCCCGCCTGCCCTTTTTCCTGCCACTGCGCAAGCTTCTCCGCAAGCGCCTCGCGCACCGCCGCCGCAAACTTGCCCGTCCCCTGCCCGGAGCGGCTGTCCGCCTCCAGCACCTGGAACCCGCGCTCCCGGAAATACCGCGCCCAGGCCCGCGTTGCCGCCGGGTCGGCAAGGTCGGTGCGGTTGAGCACCATCAGCCGGGGCTTGCCGCCCGCAAGGCTGTCAATCTCGGGGTTGCGGCTGACCTGCGGGATGCGCGCGTCCGCGATCTCACACACCAGGTCGACGTTTTTCATGTTCGCCGCCATCTGACGGCGGGTTTTGGTCATATGCCCAGGGTACCATTGGATATTCATTACAGCGCTCCGATCTTGTCAAAGGGGTACGCGATGGTCAGCACATGCCCCAGGATATACCGCTCGTCAACCATGCCCAGCGCGGAATTGCGGCTGTCGGTCGACCAGTTGCGGTTGTCGCCCATGACAAACACGCAGCCCTCCGGAACCGTCTGAGGGAATTCCATGTCCTCGCGCTTGAAGGTCGGCTCGGCGATATACGGCTCATAGAGCGTCTCGCCGTTGACCGTCACCTCTCCGGCCTCAAAGTCGATGTCGACCTCGTCGCCCCCTACCGCGATGATGCGCTTGACGATGGGCAGGCCGTTCCAGAAGCTTTCCTTATTCAGCACCACGATATCGCCGCGCGCGGGGTGGTAGCCCCAGTTGCTGGTCAGCATGATGTTGTGGTCTTCAAGCGTCGGGTACATCGAGGTGCCGTCCACGCCGATCAGCCGCACAAAGAAAATGAAGGTGACTACAAAAAAGATCAGCACGCTGATCAGGCTTTCGCCCCAGCTGAAAAACTCGCTTTTGAAGCGTCCGATCTGCTCTTTTTCCTTGCTTTTCTCCTTTTTTTCGATATTTTCACGCATTTCAATGCTCCTTTACTGATTCAAAAGTTTTCCCAGCGGCAGCACCGCGTAAGCCTTGCCGATGATATACCGGCGGTCGACCATGCCCAGCTCCAGCCGCCTGCTGTCGTCCGAGTGGTTGCGGTTGTCGCCCATGACGAACACGCACCCCTCCGGCACAATCTGCGGGAAGGCGAGCCCGCCCTCCCGATGGGTCGGCTCGGCAATATACGGCTCCGCCAGCGCCTCGCCGTTCAGGTACACCACGCCGCGCGCAAAATCGATGTCCACGAGGTCGCCCTCGACAGCGATCACACGCTTGACGATGGGCTGGCCGTGATAAAAGCTTTCTTTGTTGAGTACGATGATATCGCCGCGCACGGGCTGGCAGGCCGCGGCGCTCACAACCATCAGGTCGCCGTTTTGCAGCGTTGGTTCCATCGACCTGCCGCTCACTGCCATTGGCCGCAGCGCCAGCAAAGCGGCGCACACAAGCAGTGACAACGCCACGGGGACCCATGAAAAGCATTCATAAAGGCAGCTGGAAAACCGGCTTTCCGGCTCTTTCCTCCCCATCTGGCACGCCCCTTTCCGCAATACTGCGCATACTTTCCTTATTATACGGGTTTCATGCGGCTTTGGCAAGGTTTCGAGGCAAAAAACTTCACCAAAGTTCACGCCAAAAAAGCCGGTACGTCTGCCGTACCGGCCAGTCTGCCCGAAGTTTCCTGCGGGCGGCGTTCATTTATCCTTGATCAGCAGGTTCAGTTCTTCCATGAAGGTATTGATATCCTTGAACTGGCGGTAAACCGACGCAAAGCGCACATAAGCAACCTCGTCTACGCTGCGGAGTTCCTCCATCACCATCTCGCCGATCGCCTTTGATGAAACCTCGTAGTCGAGCGAGCTGTACAGCTTGCGCTCGACCGCGTCCACAAGCCCCTCAAGGCGCTGGAGGGGCACCGGGCGTTTTTCGCACGCTTTGACCACCCCGCTGAGCAGCTTTTGCCGGTCGTAGGGCTGGCGGGTGCCGTCGCGCTTGACCAGCATCAGCGGCATGCGCTCGACGGTTTCGTAGGTTGTAAACCGTTTCAGGCAGTTCAGGCATTCGCGCCTGCGGCGGATGCTGCTGCCTTCATCGGTTGGGCGCGAATCCACCACCTTACTGTCAGTATAGCTGCAAAACGGACACTTCATCTCTGTCACCCCTCTTTTTTTGCCCTCCGCAGGCGGCGCCAGGGGACGCTGTCCCCTGGACCCCTGGCCCTCCGCGGGCGGCGCCAAAGGGGCTAGCCCCTTTGGAATCCCTTTTCTCGCCTGCGGGCGGGACGAAGAGCCCCGCTCCGCGCAGCCGTCCGCAGATTACAAGTATAGTTTTATTGTACCATTTCCCGCCTTTCGCGGAAAGCAACAAAACCGTAACATTTTTGTGCCTTTGGACGTGGTTTATGGTTGTGCGTATGGCAGCAGCCGTTCCACTGCGCGACGGATCTGCTGCGTTGAGCTAAAGTTGGTTTTATAGACCTCGATCAGCACCTGGCGGTCGTAGCCGAGCCGTTTTAGCGCCCCGAAGAACGCGTCGTAGTCCATCGTCCCTTCTCCCGGCAGCAAGCAGCTGTGCTCCTCGTCGAAATCGTTCAGATGGATATTGCAGATCCGGTCGCCGACTGCTTCCAGGAACCGTTCCCAGTCCTGCCCCGCGCGGTGCGCCTGCTTGATATCCAGCGTGTAACGCAGCTCAGGCACATTTTCATACAGCTGCCGCAGGTAGCCCGGGTCGGCCGAACGGCACCACGCGACATTTTCCTGCGTGAACGTCAGACCGTATTCCGCAGCCGCCGCGACCAGCCGCCGGTATACATTCAGCTTGCGGTCGATAATGCCGCCGTCGGTGTCAACCCCCATGCGTCGCTCGCCGTGGAAGGTGAAGTATTTCGCGCCAAGCCGCTGGCCGGTCTCGAAATAATGCCGGTACTGCGCGAATGCGTCCTCTGTACGGCGTGTGTACTCCGAAAACAGCAAAATCCCCTCGTTCGCAGAGGTAAACGGGTGGATCGAGCGCACTTCAAGCCCGTTTTCATGCACATGGCGCTCGATCTCTGATATCAGCGGCTCGAAGTATTCGCTTTCTGTGTTGAAAAATATCTCGACTGCGCGCAGCCCCAGCCTGCCGATCTCGTCAAGCGCCTGCTCGACCGGCAGCGGGTAAAAACAAGCTGTGGATATGCCAAGCTGCATCGCGTTCCCCCTCCTCCTGGCTTGGAATTGCCGTGCTTTTATTGAACCTTTTGTCATGTAACCTTTTGCGTTTCCTGCCTCTATTATACACGCTTTTCTCCAGGTTGTCATGCCCTTTCAGCGGTTTTTTTACGGTGTAGGGAAATTTTGCGCGCTGCGGTATTTTGAAGCTATTCTACAAGCCATCCCCTGCGCTGTGTGTTATAATAGGGAGGAAAGGGGGGCTGGTATGGCCGTCAAAACTGTTGTCTGCGACCGCGCGCTGGGGGCCGTCGCATACCGCTTTTCCGGGCTCGCGCAGCCCTTCCCCAGCCACTTCCACGAGCATTATGTCATCGGGCTTGTCGAGCGCGGCAGGCGGCTCCTGCACTGCCGTGGCCGCGTCTGTCCGGTATTCCCCGGCGACCTGCTGGTTTTCCACCCCGGGGAACCGCATTCCTGCGAACCGTGCGGCAGCGGGCTGCTCGATTACCGCGCCCTGAACCTGCCCGCGCCGCTCCTGCGGGACGCGTCCGGGCAGCTCGGCGCACCCCGTTTCCCGGAAAACGTCCTGCACGATCCCGGGCTCGCGGGCAGCTTCCGTGCCCTGCACCAGCAGTTCCTGTGCGGCACGGACGGGCTCGGGCGCGAGGAAAGCCTCTTTCTGTTCCTGTCGCTCCTGCTTTGCCAATATGGGCAGCCGGAGGAGGCTCCGCCGTCCTGCCCTTCCGAGGGGGTCAGACGGGCCTGCGGCTATTTGGAGGCTCATTTTGCCGACCGCGTCACCCTCAGCCAACTGTGCCGCTGCGCGGGGCTCAGCAAATCCACCCTGCTGCGCGCCTTCACCCGCGCGAAGGGCATGACCCCTTACCGCTATCTGGAAGCTGTGCGCGTCAACCACGCGAAAAAGCTGCTGGAAGCCGGCGTGCCGCCTGCCGAAGCCGCCCTGCGCTCCGGCTTTTCCGACCAGAGCCATTTTACCGGCTATTTCAGCCGCTTCCTGGGGCTTACGCCGGGTGCGTACCGCGATATTTTCAACTCCCAGGACCCCCCCGCAGTCCCGCAAAAGGGAAGCGGCCCGCCTTCCGGCAAGGCCCCCTGAGCGGCATATCTGCCGGCAATCGCCCCTGCTTCTATTTGTAAAAGAAAGGATTCCTGTCTTATGAAGGCTGAAAAATGTGTCATCGTTTTAGACGATTCCCTGCCTGCCGGGGTACTCGCCAACACCGCGGCCATCCTGGGCATTACCCTCGGGAAAATGCTGCCGGGCATGGTCGGGCGCGACGTTTGCGACCGTTCCGGGCGTACCCACCCGGGCATTATCGAATTTCCGGTCCCCATCCTGCGCTGCCCCGCCGAAGGGCTTAAAAACCTGCGGGAGCAGCTTTATGGCCCCGGCTGCGGCGACGTGATAGCCGTCGACTTTTCCGACCTCGCCCAAAGCTGTAAAAACTACGCGGATTTCATGGAGAAAATGGCAGCTGCCGACGGTGCGTCCCTGTCCTATCTGGGGCTCGCCCTCTGCGGAGCCCGCAGGCAGGTGAACCATCTGACCGGCAGCCTGCCGCTGCTGCGGTAAATCCCTGCACGCCCAATGGGGCGGCGGTTTCCCAGCGGGCAAAAGCGTCCGCCCGCAGCCTGACGCCTGGATTGCCGCGGGCCTGTATCAATCGCACCTGAAACCGGAAAGCGCCTGCATTCTTCCGCACGCTCCAGCCCGTCTTTTCCGCAGCCTGCCCTAATGAAATGATCCGCACACAGCTTGCTTGTATTTTTTCCGTCATGCAGCGCCGCTTCCCCTTGAAATCCACAAAGGATTCCTGCGGGGAATCGGCTTCGCCTGACGAAAAATCTGACGGCGCAATCTGCGCACGTCTCAAGAGAACATTTGTCAAGGGGGATTTCACCTGAGTGAAATCCCCCTTTGGTTACCCGTCAGCAAAGACTGGCGAGACTGTCAACGACAGTTCCACAAGCACCGTTGACAGTGACCATTGATGATCCCCAAAGCGATATATCTCTCCAATGCACCTCAAAAACTGATGGTACCACTTGCCCTATTTTCATAGCAAAATACTATTCCTGTAGAAAAAGGTTTCCTTGTTCCTGTATATGTTTAATTGTTTTTTCCAGAGATAAATCTATTCCATTACTTTGTATGTACTGAATAAAATTATCCCATCCTCCAAACTTTTTTGAAATTGTTGATGGTGAAATTAGGCTTTTCCCCTCAAACTGCAATTGTTCAAGGACAGTATGGTTGATTTTATAGCTGGTACTCTCTTTTATAACCGAAAGCAAAATTTTTATCAGTGAGTAAATAACAATTATTTCTTTCTCGGAATATACTCGGTTCAGGCCAGCTTCTGTTCTTGATTTTCCGATACTGTCTAAAAAACCATCTATGCTACCCCATCGTCTCCTATAATAAGAACTTCGATACATACCTTGCCCATCAATTTCTTTTACTGTTGGTGAATGTCCAAGTTCTTCTTGCAATGCAAAATAAGCATCTATTAGCTGCTCCTTAGTTACATTTCTTTCAATGTTCGGCCGGTCACCGCACTCTTTCTGTAGTTTTGTAAAAGGATACTCTTTAAATGAATTCCTGGAAAATGAACTATGCTTTTCTACATCAGATAAGGTTGGGGTTCTGTTTATTATAGACCTTATTCTCCGATATTCCTCTTTTATTTCTTTAGCCGATGGCTTTTTAGAATACGGCGTATCGCCAATTGCAGCAAGAAAACGACTATAATTCCTATATTTCTTTCTTATTCTATATTTCAAATGTTTATCTAATTCATCCCATTTAGGTGTTCTGTGGAGATTTTTCCTGATTTTCTCATATTCTTCCTGCAAATCATAATCAAAGTCGTTTACAATTGTTTCCTCATAGAAAAGCGCGGAGTAATTAACTGGAGGAAAATCATGCAGTTCCCAAAAATCAGATGCAGTAAGCAAAATACAATTATTTGCTTTGGCAAGTGCAATCGCCGATGGTGTAAATCCGCTACTTGAAATTACAACACACCTATTAGCCCTATATAGCCGTCTCGCAGCGACCGCCTCTTGCACACATCCGTTCCCTTGTTTCTTTTTATGATCCTTGCACTGAAAAGCATATATTTGCCCATTATACGCCCCAACAATGTCGGCTCCATTATCAATATTTCTTGTGAGCTGTAAATCTGAAAAACCAATTTCTTTGAGTTTGTTGTAGCATTTTCGCTCAAAATCTAATCCTTTTTGATTATTTGTCATCATTCTATACCCCTGTTTTGGCAGTATTATTCCCGAATTTTTAATGTTGGAAATAATACCGATTGAAAAAAGTATAGCACTAACCTGAGTAGCAGTCAACTAATCCTTATACCCTGATGTAATTGTAAACACATATTAGTATATACCTAGTGCCGATAGTGACCAACGGCCTCCAAGCCATCGGTGTATCGGCACAGCTCCGCTCGATGCACAAGCCGCTGGTGGCGTCTGCTGGTATATACCGACAGGGGACGGCACCCCGGCGGAGCCGCCCCCGGAGGGCGCATGGCTGCCGTCAGGCAGTACCACCATCGGCCCCTGGCCGGTGGTGAGTAAGTGCGCTCTTCGCAGCGGGCCAACAAAGAGAACGGAGCGCCCAAGCCATCCCCAGACGCTCCCGCTTCGGTTCCCTCCTGCTGGTCGATCACCGCCCCCTCTGGCCTGCAACATTTTGCCACAAATGAACCGTTAGCCAATGTGTATTTGAGTGGTGAAACCACCCTTTACACAATACATCCCATGATGGGATAGGCTCTAAATCTGCTCCACGCGGCGGCTCCACAAAAACATCCAGGCCGACGCGCCGCAAATAATCAGGTAGCCCAGTACGCTCAGCCCGTCCGGCAGCTGCCCGAAGAAGAAAAAGCCCAGGACGGCCGAAAAGATCACCTGCGAATAGTCGTAAATCGAGATTTCCTTTGCTGGTGCGAGCGAATACGCTGCTGTAATGGAAAACTGGCCGCCCGCTGCGGCAAGCCCCGCGCCCAGGAGGCAGGCCAGCTGGCCCATCTGCATGGGGTGGAAATCGAACAGCAGCCATGGCAGCACGCAAAGGCTGGAAAAACCGGAGAAAAAGAGCACAATCAGCGGCCCTTTCACGCCGCGCCCCCCGAGCGCCCGCACTGCCGTATACGCCGCGCCCGCGCCCATGCCGCCCAGCATCCCGATCAGCGACGGGAAGGCTTCCGACAGCCCAAAGGACGGCTTTATGATGCACAGTGCGCCTGCGAACGCCGTGACCAGCGCTGCAACCTGCACGGGCTTTGCGCGCTCATGCAGGAAGAAAAACGAAAAAATGATCGCAAAAAACGGCGATAATTTGTTGAGCATCGAAGCGTCCGACAGCACCAGGTGGTCGACTGCGTAAAAGTTGCACAGGATGCCCACCGTCCCGAACACTGAGCGCACAAGCAGCAGCGGCAGGTCGCTTTTCCGGAAATGCACGCTGCCGCGCTGGCGGAGCAGCACCAGCAGCGCGAACAGGAACGCAATCGCGTTGCGGAAAAAGCTTTTCTGCACGGACGGCAGATCTCCTGAAAGTCTTACAAAAAGGTTCATCAGCGCAAAACAGAATGCTGAACACAGCACCATAGAGACCGCGCGTGTTTTCCGGTTCATAGCAGTATCCGCCCCTTTCGTTTTTATCGTAGCACTTCCGGCGAAAAACCGCAATAGGCAAATCGCCGCGATTTCGGTTTCCGCCCCTGCACCCCGAGCCTGCGCGGCGGGCGGCGGGGCTCTGCCCCTGCACCCCGCGCCTGCGCGGCGGGCGGCGGGGCTCCGCCCCTGCACCCCACGCCTGCGCAGCGGGCGGCGGGGCTCCGCCCCTGCACCCCACGCCTGCGCGGCGGGCGGCGGGGCTCTGCCCCTGCACCCCGCGCCTGCGCGGCGGGCGGCGGGGCTCTGCCCCTGCACCCCGCGCCTGCGCGGCGGGCGGCGGGGCTCCGCCCCTGCACCCCGCGATTTTTTTGAAAAAAAATCGAGTAAAAACTTTATTACGCCTGCGGGCGGGACGGAGAAACCGACGCAGCCGCCTAACGCCACTGCACATGCATCGCTTGCATGACGCCGCACGATATGGTATACTTTATTTGACAGGAGGTGCCGTTATGGGTATGAGCAAAACGGAAGCGCAGCACCGTGTAAAAATATTGGATACCCTGCGTCAGATTCCGCACGGCGTCCCCGCAGGCTGGACGAAAAACACCCTTGCCGTCGGCGGGCTGAGCTATATTGGGTTTTCCGAAACCGTACCGGGCAAACTGATTTGCATCTCGGGGCAGGCCCAATCGCTCATCGACTGTGAAACCGGCGCTGTGCAGTTCTGTGACATTTTGTATGATGAAGATGCGCTTTTCGCGTTTTGCGCGCCGCTCGGGGACGAGCCCATACGCCTTGCGGGAACCGGCGGCGGTGGGCTGCGGCTCTGGTCCAGCCAGGGCGAGTCGCTCACAGCCGTATTCCCGGACTACCCGAAATCGCAGCTGGTCTATGCCCCCGGGTTCCGCAGCCCCTTCCTCTCCCCCGGCGAATGCAACGTGATTTGGGATGATTACGAGCCGCTTGCCTTTGGCTTCAGCCCCTGTTCCCGGTACATGGCTGCCGCCTGCCCCAGCGACCTCACGATCTGGAAACGGGGCTGACCAGAACTACCGAAATCCCTTTGATTTGATAGCGCCTGGCCCCCTCTTTTTCGTTCCCGCGGAAAATCACGCTTGACACAGCCGGGAAAACACGTTATACTGTTTTCTGCAATTTCATAAGACAGTTCGTAACCATCCTGTCTCAAAACAAAACTAGGACATCCATGCGCCGCTCTGCGGAGGTCATGGGCCTTTTGATGGTACACTTTTCCGGTGTACCTTTTCTTTTTGGAGGTGATTTATGCACGATTTACAGCGGTACAGCGCCATTTCCGGTAAAATGCCGCGGGAAATGGTACTTCTGCGCGGTTACGGGTGCGGTTGGGCGCGCTGCACGTTCTGTGATTACCATCTCGACCGCTGCGCCGACGGCGCGGCCAACTTTGCCCTCAACCGGCGGGCGCTCGGCCAGGTAACCGGCGAGTTCCGGCGGCTGGAAGCCATCAATTCCGGCTCCTTCTGCGAGCTGGACGCGGACACCCTTACGCTGCTCGAAAAGATCTGCCTTGAGAAACAGATCGAAACCCTGCACGTGGAGTGCCACTGGATGCACCGCGGGAAGATCCCCGCGCTGCGCGAGCATTATGCGGCGCACGGGGTCCGGGTACGCGTCCGGCTGGGGGTTGAGAGCTTCGACTATGATTTCCGCGAAAACGTGCTACATAAGGGGATCGCGGAGCGCGACCCCGCGAAAATCGCTGCTGGTTTCGACGAATGCAACCTGCTGTTTGGTCTTCCGGGACAGACGGCGGAATCCATGCGGCGCGATATCGAGACCGGGCTGACGCATTTCGACCGGCTTTATTTGAATCTTATGACGGCAAATTCCGCGCCGCTCCAACCCGATGCGGCGGCGTGCGCGGCCTTTCGGGAGGAACTGTTCCCGCTCTACCGGGATCATCCGCGTATTGACATCTTGCTTGAAAACACCGACTTCGGTGTTGGTTAGAGGAGGCTTTTCTAAAATGATAAACGAACTGATACTGCTGATTTCGCTCGCCGGGATTTTCGGCTGCGTGCTGCTGACGCTCCGTGTGTTTGGGCGGACTGGGTTATATGTTTTTTCGGCGATTGCGACAATCCTTGCAAACATAGAGGTTATGATCCTTGTTGACGCGTTCGGGATGGAGATGACGCTGGGGAATATCCTGTTTGCGTCCACCTTCCTTGTGACCGATATCCTGAGCGAGCTTTATGGAAAAAAAAGTGCGCAGAAGGCGGTAAACCTGGGGATTGCGGGCTCGGTTTTCTTCCTGCTTGTGAGCCAGTCATGGCTGCTGTACCTGCCCAGCGCTTCTGACTGGGCGATGCCCTCCATGCGGGCGCTTTTCACGAATACGCCGCGTCTGCTGCTCGCGTCGCTCTTGGTTTATGCGCTCGCGCAGACCTTCGACGTGTGGCTCTACCATCGCTGGTGGGCGTTCACGACCCAGCGCTTCGGGGACAGCGACCGGTTCCTTTGGGTGCGCAACAACGGCTCTACGCTGGTTTCGCAGCTGCTGAACACCCTCCTTTATAGTATTTTCGCATTTGCAGGGGTGTATCCGCTGAATACGCTGATTTCCATTGTGCTTTCCAGCTATATCATTTTCGTATTCACCTCTCTTGCGGATACGCCGGTGATCTATGCCGCAAGGCACCTGAAACGGCGCGGGCTGATTGCAGACGCAAAGGACTCCAACTGACCGGTTTGGAAAGCGGCGCACGGCTTGACAGCCCGGCGGCCCGTGCGCTATAATGCCAGAAGGACCGGAAATGTGCCTGCCCATACCCGGCAGCGCAGGCGCGGGCACTCAAAAGAAAGGGGTTCGGAAAATGGTACACACAGAAAAGAAGACTTATAACACACGGGCGCACATGGGGATGATCGACGTAACGTCGGATTTCCAGTCGGCGGTAGAGCGTTCGGGGCTCCAGGCCGGCATCATCACGGGCTTTACCACCGGCGGGGTGGCGGGTCTGACCACGCTGGAATTCGAGCCGGGGATGGTCCACCACGACCTCAAGGCGGCGATGGACGTTTTCTCGCCTTATACCGACGAACACGGGCGGGTGATCCACTACCGGCATCACGATACGTGGCACGACGACAACGGTTCGTCGCATATCAAGGCGGCGCTCCTGTCCCCGTTTATCACCATCCCGTTTGTCGACGGAAAGCTGACCATCGGGCCATGGCAGAATTTGACGCTGGTGGAGTGCGACACACGCGACCGGGTACGTGACATCGTGTTCCAGGTCATGGGCGAATAAGAACAAGCAACCGCGAGATCATAAACATCCCCCAAATACAAAAACGTAAAAAAACGCTGCTGGTATCATGTTGCCAGCAGCGTTTTCTTGAGCCTTATCTGAAAAAAACACTTTTGCTCGAACGTAAACCGACCAGCCCGCTGTCATAATGGCGGGCTGGTCACTGAGCGCAAACGATGTGCAAAAACCCCAGCCCCCGTCCCGCCCGCGGGCGAGGAAGAGATGCGAAAGCATCTCGGGGGTCTGGGGCGAAAGCCCCAGCGGGTGCAGGGCAGAGCCCTGCCGCTCGCCGCGCAGGCGTGGGGTGCAGGGCGGAGCCCTGCCGTCCGCCGCGCAGGCGTGGGGTGCAGGGCGGAGCCCTGCCGTCCGCCGCGCAGGCGTGGGGTGCAGGGGCAACGCCCCGCCGGGTGCAGGGCGGAGCCCTGCCGTCAGCCGATGCTTTCTTTGATTTCGCGGCCCTCGCGCAGCAGGCGGCACAGATCTTCCTCGCGCCCCCCCGCGATCGCGTCGCGGTACTCCTGCAAATGACGGATGATTTCGTCGATCTCAGTCACGAGCGGGCCCTGATTGAGCAGGAACAGTTCCGTCCACATATTTTCGTTCAGCTTCGCAACGCGTGTCAGATCCTTGTAGCTGCCCGCCGAATAGCCGTTGTGGCGCACGGCTTCCGGGCTCTTGATGTAAGCCGACGAAACCACATGCGCAAGCTGCGATGTAAAGGCGATCATGCGGTCGTGCTGCTCAGCGGAGCAGCGGACAACCGTCCCAAAGCCGAGCTGGCGAAAAAAGCCGTCGAGCTCATCCACAGCCCAAAGGGGGCTGCTTGCGTTGGGGACGAGGATCATGCTTGCGCCGTCGTAAAGGTCAGCGGAGGCGAAGGCGTAGCCGGAGAACTCGCGGCCTGCCATTGGGTGCCCGCCGATGTAGTGGATGCCTGCTTCCCGGCAGGGCTCTTCCAGGCGGTCAATCAGATATTTTTTCACGCCGACGAGGTCGACGACCAGACAGCCGTCTTTGAGCTTCGGCAGCTTTTCCAGCAGATAATCGGCGGTTGCTTCGGGATAGAGGCCAATAATCAGCAGATCGGTTTCGGCTAGGGTGTTATCATCCGCAACGCCATCAAGCACGCCGTCTTCAAAGGCTTTCTGGGCGACGGCGGCGGTGCGGTTCCATCCGTAGACGGCGCAGTCTGTGCGTTCACGGATTGCCATAGCGATCGAGCCACCCATCAGCCCAAGCCCAACAACAGTTACAGTCTTTTCCATTTTCATCTCTCCTTTTCTACCCCGCGCCTGCGCGGCGGGCGGCGGGGCTCTGCCCCTGCACCCCGCGCCTGCGCGGCGAGCGGCGGGGCTCTGCCCCTGCACCCCGCGCCTTCGCGGCGGGCGGCGGGGCTCTGCCCCTGCACCCCGTGCCTTCGCGGCGGGCGGCGGGGCTCTGCCCCTGCACCCCGCGCCTTCGCGGCGGGCGGCGGGGCTCCGCCCCTGCACCCCGCGCCTACGCGGCGGGCGGCGGGGCTCCGCCCCTGCACCCCGCGCCTACGCGGCGGGCGGCAGGGCTCTGCCCCTGCACCCGCTGGGGCTCTCGCCCCAGACCCCGAGATGCTGACGCATCTCTTTTCCGCCTGCGGGCGGGACGGGGTTTGAGTTTTTTCCATTATCCTTAGCGCTCTGTGACCCAGCCCGCCATTATGGCAGCGGGCTGGGTCGAGTAGCCGCTCTATTATCGCGACGCACCGCTGCCGTTCCCGCTCAGGGCCCCGGCCCGCCAGAACGGCGGCGGGCCGGGGCGGCCAGCTGCTCCGGTTTACCTTTTAGGTCGCTGCGGCGTCACCTTCCGCACCCATCCCCGGAACGGCGGTATCTGGCTCACAAGCCAGACAACAAACGCACCTGCAACATTCAGGATCAAATCGTCTATGTCACAGCTGCCCGTGCGGGTCAAATATTGCAGTATTTCTACGACCGCTACCATTCCGGCAACCGTCGGGACAAACACAAAGAAATTCCGCTGCTTTGGATAAAGCACAGGCAGGAAACAGCCCATTGGCGCAAACGCTGCAAGATTGCCTGCCAAATTCACAAGCACCCATTTCAGCGAAATATTGCCCAGCTCATACGCGCGCAGGTAATTCCGGATCGTCAGCAGCGGCGTTGTATTGAGCCCGCCGCCAACGCCCACCCCTCGTCCAAACGCCGCGTCAAAAAACAGCAGGTTCAGCAGCATCCAGATATAATAGCCGAACAACGCGAGGAAATAGCCCCGCCGCCGCGCAGGGCTCCCGCCCGGGCACGAATAACAGACCAGCGACCACAGCGCCGTGAACGCGCAGGCAAACCCCAGCTTCACTACAATGCCGACCATCAGCCCCGGCTTTAATTCAATATATACATTGACCGCCAGCAACGCCAGCAGCGCCGCAAAACACAGCAGCCGGGAAAGGGTCTTCAAAGTCCGCGCCTCCATTCCGCGCAGCAGAAAATAAATCCCCTGCGCTCACGCTTTCCCCATTATACCACACCCTTCCGCGAAAAAAAAGAAAAATACTGAATATTTCAGGAATCCCCTGCGCCGCGCCGTAAGCTGGCCGCCCTGCTCCCCCGCCAGAAATCGTACTCCGCCCATGTATTCCAAATAATACCGCTGCAAATACTGTCCCATCAGCCCATCCGCTTCATGAGATCAGGTTCGGATAAATCCCGGTTTTGACAAAGGCGCAAAAGGGGGGTATAATAGACCTGTCCAATCCGGCGCGGCGCTCTGTGAATAGTCAGAACCGGTATACCACCCTAAAACGCCCTGCCTGCGGAGTGCTGCCCGCTTTTATAAAAGTCAAAGCAACTCCACAAAATAAACCATCCGCCACAGGAAACAAGGGATAATAGAAGTCCCTTTTCAGAAAAATGTTGCTGGGGCACCACTTCGGCGGCATCTGCAAAAGCGCATTTGATATATCAGGAGTCCTGTGTTATAATCGGCCCGACAAATCAAGGTTTGCGAGGTATCAGCGATGAAATATAACAAAGTGATCATATTAAAAAATGGTATTGAATGCTGCTTGAGAAATGGGATGGAAGGCGATGGGCAAGCTGTATTTGACAACTTTAATTTAACACATGGAGAAACCGATTATTTACTGACCTATCCAGACGAAAATTGCTTTGATGTTATGCAGGAAAGTCAATTCCTAAAAGAGAAAGCTGAAAGTAAAAATGAAGTCGAAATAGTTGCCGTAGTAGATAATGCAGTTGTGGGAACCGCTGGGATTGAAGCAGTGGGAAAAAAATATAAGATACGGCATCGTGCCGAATTGGGTATCAGTGTCGCTAAAGAATTTTGGGGGCTGGGAATTGGACAGGCATTAACTACAGCGTGTATTGAATGTGCAAGGATTGCGGGATATATCCAGCTTGAGCTGAATGTGGTTGCCGACAATGCAAGAGCATTATCCATATATAAAAAAGCCGGGTTTGTTGAATATGGCAGAAATCCTAAAGGCTTTCATTCTCGATCAGCAGGATTTCAAGAAGTTATTTATATGAGATTGGAATTATGATAAGCATATCAAGTCCCATTGATCGGGGAGCCATCCATCAACAGGCGGCTGCCTGCTTTGGATATTTTGACGAGTGGTTTGACGAAGCGGCTTTCGGCAGCACCAATCTGAAAAGGGCGTGATAGAATGTCAGAAACAAAAACAAATGTCATGCGGGTGTTGGAACAGCACAAAATCGCATACACTGCACACGAATACCCACACGGCAAGGAAGCAGTCGACGGCGTCACCGTCGCGCAGATGCTTGGCCAGGAACCGCAGCGCGTCTTTAAAACGCTGGTTGCAAAGGGCAAAAGCGGCGGGCATTACGTGTTTGTAATCCCGGTCGCAGAAGAACTTGACCTGAAAAAAGCGGCAAAGGCGGCAGGGGAAAAATCGGTTGAAATGGTCCACGTAAAGGATCTGCTCCCGCTGACCGGCTATGTGCGCGGGGGCTGTTCGCCGGTGGGCATGAAAAAAGCCTTCCCGACGGTATTCGACGAGACGGCTCTTTCCTGTCCAACGGTCATGGTATCGGCGGGCAAAATCGGGTTCCAAATCGAGACGGAACCGCAAGCCCTCATAAACTTAGTGCGGGCAAAAACCGCTCCCCTGGTCGTTTCATAATCTGAATCGCAGCTTTGCCGCAAACGGAAAACCTCTACGAAATCACTGCAAAAACCATAGTCCCCTACTCAGCAATCTCCCTCAAGCAGCCAAACAAATGCCTAAAAAAACTTTCCCTACCGTCCTGCACCGATAAAAGCCGACCCAGCCCGCCGTCGTTCTGGCGGGCTGGGTCACGGGAGCGCCCACGACAGGCGGAGTCCCCGTCCCGCCCGCAGGCGAGAAAAGAGATGCGTTAGCATCTCGGGGTCTGGGGCGAAAGCCCCAGCGGGTGCAGGGGCAGCGCCCCGCCGCTCGCCGCGTAGGCGCGGGGTGCAGGGGCAGCGCCCCGCCGCCCGCCGCGCAGGCGCGGGGTGCAGGGGCAGCGCCCCG
>QXXE01000061.1 GCA_009911355.1 Clostridiaceae bacterium
ATAGCCCATTAAGCGGTCCACATTGGCACGGACCGTCAGCAGCTCCTTCATCTCATCCCGCGCCCTGCGGTAATCAGTATAGGCGGATTTCTTCTCTGCCAGGAGCGCGGCATACTCCGCTTGCAGGCTCTTGACCGTGGGGAGTTTTTTCAGCCCCAGCTCATCAAAGGCTTTCTTTGCCGTCTGATGCAACAGAATCTCACTCTCATGCTCTGCCTTGAATTTTTTCGAGTACCCGGCCTTGCGGTAGGCCACATAGGTATCACGGGTCTTGGAGTAGTTGATGATGTGCGTTTTCAGCACGGCGATCTCCGCCATGCGCTGCTCCGCCGCTTTGATTCTGGCGGACAATTCGTGATAGCGCCCGGTGGCCTCATCCGCTTTGGCGGCAAGGTCAGCATAGTCCAATAGCCCATGCTCTGTCAGATAATTCATGGTTTGCGCCATCTGTTTCAGATTGAACACGCTGGCCCAACGCGCATACCCTGCGCCCTTCCCAACCTGGAGCTTGGCTTGAATATCCACCAGCAGATTGACCTTCGGCGAATCTGCGCGGTGGACATTTTTTGTGCTGGGAGTGTGCGTCCGCTCCCCGGAGAGGACGCACAGCAAAGCGGAAATATCGTACTCCGCGCCCAAGCTGTCTCCATCCAGCCGGACAAAATTTTTCTGTCCCGGCGCTCTTAGCCGGATGGATTTTCCCCGTGGCGATACCTCAACGCCCGCCTCTTGCAGCAGTTTCAGCAGCGCATCCAGATCGGCAGGCTTTTTTGCGAGAGCATCATCTATCGCCATACGGAGCCGGTCACGATGACAAGGCGGTTTGCTACCCAGCCATTTATTGTAGGTCTTGCCACGGCGCTTGGGATTCTCTACAATGGAATATCCGTTTTCGATGCAGATGGTATCATTGAGCCGCCGCACCGCCCGCGCCGAACCGAGAAAGTCCCGGAATTTCCGGTCATGGTCCAGGGTGGTGGAGTTCCAGATGATGTGATTATGGATGTGGGCTTTGTCCACATGGGTGCAGACGATAAAGGCGTGTTTTCCTTTGGTGAAACGGCGGGCCAGCTCATAGCCCAGGCGGTTGGCCTCCTCCGGGGTGATCTCGCCGGGGACAAAGGACTGGCGGATGGTGTAGGCGATCACATCATCGGCCCCGCGTTTCCTGCCAGTCTTGGCGAGGTACTGCCGCTTGGAGAATAGAAACTCCGCGTCCGCGATCCGGCTGTCGCATTGGTAGCTGGAAATCAGCCTGCCGCCGTCCGTCTTGTCAGGATTCTCCACATAGTCAATGATGTCGCTGATGGCCTTGCCTACCGTCCGGCCCTTGCCTATGTGCAGAGACATAATGCGGGTGGTGGCCATTGGCAGTCCCTCCCTTCAAAAGAAACGGCCCGCCATTGGCGGACCGTTTCAGACTTATATTCAGTTCTCGCCGCATCGTTCGGCCAGCGCCGCGCCCATACGCTGAATGTCCTGTTCCTCTTGGGGCAGCACCTCCCGCTTGTAGCCGTTGGTGAGTAGATAACCCTGGTATTCCTCGTAGCAGGAACGCAGCACATCCCGCAGATGCTCCGGGGTCTGGCACAGCCGGGAAGTCACCCATTCGCTGTCATTTTTCCTGCTGCTCCAATCCACCACCAGATAGCCCTGGCTGGTAGTCAGCACTTCGCAGGAATCATCCTCGGACAGATAATCCTTGAATACCTCTAACACTTTCTCGTAGGTCATAATGAACACCCCTCAATTTGATTTGATAACAGCATAACCGCACAGACAATTTTTTGCAAGGATGCGGCCCCGCCACTCATTCCTTCTTCGTCTGATTCGGAAACTGAAAAATTACTTTCTGCCTATGCCGCGCATAGTCCAGTGTTTTCGCCGCCCCGCCCCACCCATGCGTGACGCCGGAGATCACCACATCACTCTCCCGGACCATCCACTCGTTTCGTCTGACAATGGCATAACGGGGCGGCACCTTTTCCAGCGGCGGATAGGTGGTGCTGTCATAGCGAGAAGTATCAACATCCCGGTTGAGGTAGGCCAGCACCAGCACCGCCTCAATGTTGGGGTAAGCGGCCTTTTGCCGTCTGACCGCCGCTGCCGCTAAACTGTCAAAGTCCCCGTAGCCGCCGAGGTAGAACGTGGCTGCACCGCCCTCAATAAGTGATGGGAGTATTATATCCAACCACTTGGAGATTTCGCAAGTCTGATATATTTTGCTGTGTCCGCAGAATGTGATAATCATCCGCATCACCCCCGTATCACCATATACTCCGCAGGAAAGACCATATAAAGTCTTTCTAATTATAGACCTCTCCACCCCAAAAGTCCATATAAAGTCTATCTGATATTGTGAAGATGGGTAAACTGAAATAGACTTTTTATGGACGGGAGGGATATGGATGAATACGCGGAAACAGGTGTCATTGCGTATTCAGCAGCTTTGTGCAACGTATGGATATAACATCAATTCTCTGGCAAGGAAAGCTGGCGTCCCACCCACAACGCTGAAAAATATCATATACGGCAATAGCCATAACCCTGGCATCATCACAATTAAGCTGCTATGTGATGGGCTTGGAATTTCTCTTTATGACTTTTTTGATACGGATTCATTCAAAAAAGCTGAATTGGAAGATATGGATTAGAAATGGACAGCCAGGGCAATGAATTTCCTGACTGTCCATTTGTCACTGGATTTTTGCCAACGAGGCCAAAATTTTCTGCGCCGCATCCCACAGTCCGTCATAGCTCTGCCGCAGTTCCTCCAGGTCAGCGTCATAGAACCGGCCCGTCTCATGGACGCGGCGGGTGAGCTGGTTGAGATTATTACTGGAGCGCCGCAGCAGGGAAACCATCTCCCGCAGCTCCGGCAGTTCCAGGTTTATCACAAAGCCGTCAATCGCCATCTTGCGGAGGTACGCCGCCATGTTGGTGGTGCCGAGCTGGGCCATCTTCTGTTCGATCAGCGCCCGTTCCTCCGGGGTGACGCGGAATTTTAGCTGTATCTCCCGTTCTAAATTCGCCATCGTTACCGCTCCGGGTCCTTGGGCCTGCCCTTAGCGGGCGGCTTGGGCGCATCGGCGGCAGTCTGCTCCTGCAACTTCTTCCGCACCGAGGGCCTGCGCAGAACCAGCTTTTGAAAGCGGTCCTCATCCTTGGAGATCAGCGCAAACGTCCCTTTGCGGCCCTCCAGCCCGGAGAGAGAAAGTGTCTGGAAGGGCAGCATCGCCATAAGGCGGTCCGTGTCCTTGGTTCCAGCCCTTGCCAGGAAGTCGGGGGAGACCTAGACCATGTAATGGGTCCCGTTGGGACTGTTCGGCTCCTGGGCAGCTTGGAATCGTTCCAGGATATAAGCAGCCTCCGCCTTAATGTCCGCCGCTTTGAGGGGCTGTCTCAACAGATGTTCATGCCGTGCGCTGCTCACGAACATATCCAAAAGACCAGGGTGAGTTTGTGTGATAAGGTAGGAAGTGTCCCGTTTTCCTCTTTCAAAAACGATGGGGATAGTCTGCGCCCACTTCTTGTTGGCTTGGGAGACGCGCCCATCCGTCCCTTGGGTCTGCACCGTGTTGGCCAGCACATAGAACATCCGCTCATAGCCAAACTGCTTCACCACCTCCTGCACCGCCGCCTGTGTATCAAGGCAATTGTCATGGTAGTGGCTGGCGATGGCCGTTTCAATCGCCTTTTTGCAGGCGATATTGGCATGGTTGGAGGCACGGTGCTGTTCTTCCTCGCCATGATTATATGCGTACTCGAAAGATTCCTTGTAAATCGGGGTCTTATCCATCTTGACCGCCTCCTTTTTGGGCTTTGCAGAAGATTTCTGACGCAAAGCAGACTTTTGCTGTGCCAGCTCCTGGAGGTCCTTCCGCACCAGATCAATGAACAGGTCCACCTTGGCAGGGTGGCTTTCCAGAGTACAACTCCCCCGGCCACTGGCGATTCCATACAGCGGAACAGTGCTGGCCCAGCTTGCGTTGTGGCCGGAGAATCGATTATCAATATTCATCTCCCGGAGTGTATAGGCCAGAATGAATGTCACCCGCTCTGGACCAAACTGTTTTAGAACACGTTTGGCAGAATCCTTGGCAAAATTCATCCCATCCCAATTATCAAAGATGGCATCGTCAATGGCACACTTGCACTCGGCAAGCGTTTTGAACGATGCCCGATACTGCTCTAACTCCCCGTTTTCCCGTGCGTAAGTGACGGGGTATGGGTAAATGGGCGCTTTGTTCATGTTGATTTCTCCATTCTATATTAGATTTGTTGTGGTATAACGAAAAGGAGCAAAGTCAGGCGGAGATCACCCCGCCTGACTTTCCCTGTTACCGCTCCTGGCGGTAGTCTTTCGGCTTGTCCGTTTTCTGTTTGGGCGGCACAGGCCGTTTCAGCCCCTCCAGCACCGAGGGGCGGGCATCCTTGGCCAGCAGCCGCTCCCCAACCGGGGCAGGCCCATCCTCTATCCCCAACTGCGCGTTCAGTTCTGCCAGCCGCTCACTTTTCTGCTGAAGCTCTGCCTCCTGGGGGAAGGGCTTGCCGATCTCGCCTTGAATCTCTTTCATCTGCTGGTGGAGATTGTCAAGCTGGGAGTGCAGCGCCGTTACCCGGTCCGGCATTTTATTCAAAGCATGGTCGATGCGGAGAAGATTACCCAAAACATCATCCCCCAATTCGGCCCGGTGGCTCATCTGGCCTTTGAGGGTCAGGACGATGGTGCGCCCGAAGTCCTCCACAGACAAAGCCATAGAAAAGCCGCGATAAGTTCCGATCTCGACAGGCTCCCCCGGCTTGATGCCCTTGCGGATTTCCGCGATCAGGGCCTTGCCCGCCTCGATTTTGTCCGTAAGGGTCTGGTCTCCGATCACCATACCGGCAAAGCCTTGCTTGACCTCCACAGCGGCGGTCTCCGCAGCGGGTGCGGCGGGTGCATCGGCGGCGGGTGCGTCCGGCTGTTCCCCGTCAGCCTGGGGCGGCGCGGCGGGTTTCACAGGCACCATCGGATGGGGATGCTCCGCCAGCGTTTTCATGTCGGCCTCCAGCCCCGCGATAAAGCCCTCGTTTTCCTTGATTTTCTCAGGGAACCGTTTCAGAAGATCGTCCTCCATCCGATACTGATGGCTCTGGTGGTCCGATTTCAGCAGACGCAGGCGGGCCACGTCAATGTCCAGGTCCATCTTCTCCTTTATCAGCGGATTTCCCGCGCACAGGGCCTTGATCTCCGCATAGGAGAGGGCGGTCTCGTCCACGTCCTCGCAGGAGCGCACCGGGGATTTTGAGGTCATAATCTGCGAAATGAATTTCTGCTTGTTCTCCACTGTCTGCCAGAGGTAGGAATCGAACGTCCCCTCCGTGACATAGCGGTAGATGTGTACCGTGGGATTCTTGTTGCCCTGGCGGACAATGCGGCCCTTGCGCTGCTCCAAATCTCCCGGCCTCCAGGGGCAGTCCAGGTCGTGCAAGGCAATCAGCCGGTCCTGCACGTTCATGCCAGCGCCCATTTTGAAAGTGCTGCTCATGAGTACCCGTACCCGCCCGGAGCGGACCTTTGCAAACAATTCCTTCTTCTTGGCATCGGTGTTGGCATCGTGGATGAAAGCGATCTCCCGCTCCGGGATGCCCATAGCAACGAGTTTACTGCGGATGTCCTCATAGACGGAAAAGGGCGCGTCCGGCTTGATGTCCTCCAGCAGATTGCCCAGGGCGTGCAAATCCGTCCCGCCCGCCACCTTGTTTCCCGCCGCCATCGCGGTTTTGTCCCGCTTGGCGGCGGCAGCGGCTTTCGGGGTGGACAGGTCGCAGAAAATGAGCTGGGTCAGTTTGTCCGCCTGCCAGTCCTCCCAAATGCGGAATACGTTTTCCACGCACATATTGACCTTACTGGCAGGATTGTCGGGGAAAAGCGGGTTAATCAGCCGCTGATCGAGGCCGAGTTTCCGTGCGTCATTGGTGATTGCAAGCATATTGTCAATTTTGGGGTTCACCTGTCCTGCGTGAACGGCGGCGGCGCGGTCAGACAGCTCCTGGACCAACTGCTTCTGTTCCTCCGAGGCCAGGGCCTTTTCCGTATGATATTCTACCTCCGGCACGGGGAGATGGAGCTGATCGGCGGTCTTGATGTCGGCGGTCTCCCGGAACATGGCCATCAACTCCGGCAGATTGTAGAATCTGGCAAAGCGTGTCCGTGGACGGTATTTGCCCTCCGGGGCCAGTTCCACCTTTGTTACTGTCTCCCCAAAGATGGAGGCCCAGCTATCGAAGTGGTTCAGGCTGTAATGCTTTCCCCGGCTGTCGGTAAAGCCCTTGTCCAGAAGGTCCTGCTGCAAATATCGCTGCATGGTAAATAACTCGGTCATGGAGTTGCTGACCGGGGTGCCTGTGGCGAATACCACACCGCGCCCGCCGGTGATCTCGTCCATATAGCGGCATTTCAGCAGCATATCGCTGGACTTCTGCGCATCGGTGGTGGAAAGCCCCGCTACGTTGCGCATTTTTGTGTAGAGGAACAAATTTTTATAGGAATGTGCCTCGTCAATAAAGAGACGGTCCACTCCAAGCTGCTCAAAGGTGACGGAGCTATCTTTCCGGCCCGTGCTGTTGAGTTTTTCCAGACGGGCCTCCAGGGAACGCTTTGTGCGCTCCAACTGCTTGACGCTGAATCTCTCCGCGCCGCTGTCCTCCAATTCCTCAATGCCCTGTTCAATCTCCAGAATCTGGTCCTGGAGTAACTGTTCCCGCCGCTCATAGGAAACGGGGAGCCGTTCAAACTGCGAATGGCCCATGATGATCGCGTCATAATTCCCGGTGGCGATACGGGAACAGAACTTCTTACGGTTCCTGCCCTCAAAATCCTTTTTGGATGCAACGAGGATGTTGGCGGTGGGGTACAGCCGCAGGAACTCGCTGGCCCACTGTTCGATCAAGTGGTTGGGGACGGCGAACAGAGATTTCTGGCACAGCCCCAGGCGTTTGCTCTCCATCGCCGCCGCGACCATTTCAAAGGTTTTGCCCGCGCCGACTTCATGGGCCAGCAGCGTGTTTCCGCCGTACAGCACATGGGCGATGGCGTTGAGCTGATGCTCCCGCAGGGTGATCTCCGGGTTGATGCCGCCGAACACGATATGCCGTCCATCATACTCGCGGGGCCGGATGGAGTTGAACAGCTCATTGTACTGCTTCTCCAAGGTCTGCCGCCGCTGGGGGTCTTTCCATATCCAGTCCCGAAAAGCGTCCTTGATGGCCTGCTGTTTCTGCTGGGCCAGGGTGGTGGCGTTATGGTTCAGAACGCGGCGTTCCTTGCCGTCCGGGTCCTTGATGGTATCATAGATTCGCACATCGCGGAGGTTCAAAGTGTCCTCCAGGATGTGATAGGCGTTGAGCCGGTCCGTGCCATAGGTGGTGTTGGCGGCAACATCATAGCCGGTTACAGTATTTTTGCCGGTGATGTTCCATTCCCCGGTATATTCCGAGAAATTCACATGGATTTTTCCCTTTTGGACCGGCGGCGTTTTGAACAGCTCATACATAAACTGCTGGACATATCGCTTATCCAGCCAGGTAGCCCCCAGGCGAAGGTCGATCTCCGAGGCAGTCAGGTCCTTGGGCTGGGCGGTCTCCAGCGCCTCCACGTTGGGACGCAGCCGGTACTTCTCCCCATCGGGCAGGGCGTCATACATCGCTTTGGCGGCTCGCAGCTTCTGCCGCACGTTCCCGGAAAGGTATTCATCGGCGGCAACGAGGGGAAAGCTGTCAAGAGCAGCAGCGGTCCAGTCCTTCCGGCTGGGGTCCCCTTCACATTGGACATCCCGGAAGATCACGCCGGACAGCTCCGTTTCCAATTCTGCCTCTGTTTTCCCGGAGAGCTGGGCCATGTAGGGCATATCCACCCTGGCCTTTTCCCCGATAGAGACGGCCAGGGCTTCACTGGCGGTGTCCACATGAGTGACCGCCCTGTGGGGCTTGATGGTCCGCTTGGTGAACATATCCGCTTTGCGTTCCAGCCGCCCGTCATTGTCCAGAACCTCCAACGAGCAGAGCAGATAATAGGAGCTGTCCGCAGAAAAGGCCAGCGCGTTTTCCCGGCTGTTGAGCAGGCCGTATTTTTTGGTGAACGTGTCATACAGACTGTTGAGGGCCTGCCGCTCCTTTTGGACGGAGATTTCATCGGCGTCCTCCATCTGAAGGTTTATCAGCCGATGCACACAGTCCCGCAGCTCCACCATGCCCTTGACGCGGGCCGTGGCTGTGGCGCTCAAATCAGGCTTTGCCATCATGGAGGTTTCCCGATAGTACACCTCTCCGTCAATAATGCCGAAGGAATATCGTTCGATACCTGGGTCCGCTGGAATCAGGGAATCCGTTTTGATTTCCTCATCCAGTTCGGACAGCTCCACCCGCTTGATTTCACCGTGGATGTGGGACAGGGCGGCGCGGAGCTGCTGGGCAAAGTTCTGGTCTTTCCGGGGCTTACACGCCAACTGCGGACCATAGGGGCCGGAGGTGATCTCCAAATCGCCCAGCACCATTTCGGGGTGGGTCTGGAAATAGCGGTTCATACTCACGAAGCCGGGGCGTTCCTCGCCGTCCTGCCCGACATAGGTGTGGCGTTCAATGACCTCCGCCTCCACCCATTCCGGCAAAGGCTCATTTTCACGCAGGGGAATCTCCCGCTTTTGCAGGAACATGATGGACATGGAGGTATCTGTCCCGGCATTGGCCTGGAAAACGCCGTCCGGCAGACGGACCGCGCCCAGCAGATCGCACCGCCGCGCCATGTACCGCCGCGCCCGATCGTCCTTTTTGTCCATCGTGCCGCCGCTGATGCCGTTGGAGGTAATGAACGCGATCACGCCGCCTGCCCGGACCTTATCAATCGTTTTGGCAAAGAAATAATCGTGAATCAGAAACCGCTCCCGGTCATAACGCTGGTCCACCACGGGATAATTACCAAACGGCACGTTGCCGATAGCAAGGTCGAAAAAGCTGTCCGGGAAGTCGGTTTTTTCGTAGCCGCGCACCGTGATACGGGCCTTGGGATAGAGCTGCTGGGCGATGCGCCCGGTGATGCTGTCCAGCTCCACGCCGTACAGCTTTGACGCGGCCATGCTCTTCGGCAACAGGCCGAAAAAGTTGCCCACGCCGCAGGACGGCTCCAGAATGTTTCCCTTTTCAAAGCCCATGTTCCCGATGGCCTCATAGATGGCCTTGATAACCAGAGGGCTGGAGTAATGGGCATTGAGGGTAGATGCCCGCGCCGATTTGTACTCGCTGTCCGTCAGCAGGCTTTTCAGCTCCTGATACTCGGCAGACCACTCGGCCTTGTCCGGGTCAAAGGCGTCCGGGATGCCGCCCCAGCCAACATAGCGGGAAAGGACTTCCTGTTCTGCTTCAGTAGCGGACCGGCCCTCGGCCTCGATCTGCTGCAAGGTGCGGATGGCCTCCACGTTCCTGCGGTACTTGACTTTCGGCCCGCCCACGCCCAGGTTGTCATCGGTGATGCGGAAATTCCCGGCGGCAACATCCTGTTCCATGACGGGGGCCTGCTCCGGCTGTGCGTGTTCCGGCTCGTCAAAACGCAGCGTCTGAACGACAACATCATAGGGCAGGCCGTTTTTATCGCCGGGATAGAGGGTTGTGGTTCCTGGTGTCGCTGTGGTTCCGCCAGCCGGTGGCGGGGCCTCCGGCTGTTCCTCCTGGGGCGGCGCTGGCTGGGCCGGGACCTCCGGGGTAAAGAGGGCGGCGTTGCGCTCGTCATGGCGCAGAGCGTCCTCAAAAAAGTCCCGACTGACCGTCTCATGGCTCCAGGCGTATGGCCCGGTGTGGATGCGCACGTCCAAGTCTCCAATGTATTCGATGGTCCCGGCAATATCGTGGTCGCCATAGCCAAAGGCCACCTTGTCTCCCTCTCGATAGGTGAGCTGGCCCGCCAGCTCTACGCTCTCCCGCTGAACCGGCTCATGGGAAAAACCGTCCAGCTCTTGCAGCCAGAGGGCGCGGAGAATGGGGGCAACGGCCTCCCAGGACAGGGACAGCTTTGTGCCGAATTTGTCCTGGATTTCTACCGCCATACTGACGGTAGAGGTAAAATAGTCCGCGATGTCCCCGGTTTCCAGCGTCACCGTCTCGGCGCGGCTGGCGAAAGCAAGGGACAGCCGCTGGGCAATTCCCCGGTTGTTCTCGCCGGAGCGCAGCCAGCCGGAAATGTACCCCTTGTCCCGCTCTGTCATCAGATGGGAGGTCAGCACTTCCCGAAAATCATCGTTGACGCGGCTCATATCGGCAGGCAGATAGCTGGTGATCCGGCCATTCCGCGTATCCTGGTGCAGCAGCCGCTCAAAGTTTTCTTTACTCTCGGTGCGGAAAAGAGGGATGGGCAGCGCAGGGTCCCGCAGCTCCACATTGAGCAGGCCGATACCCGTGATCTCAAAAGCGGTATTGTTCAGATAGACCATATCGCCCGGACGGTAGGGCGGGGCAAAGGGGTCGTGGGGCGGCTGGTCCGCCGCGCCTATGACTTCCTGGATATTCTGCCTGTCCTCGTCAGAAACAGTGATGTCAACCTCATGGGCAGCGTCCCCGCTCCCGATGGTGATGGTATCTCCCTCACGAGTAATGGGCCGGTCAGAGAGGTCCGGGGGCAGCGCCGCCTGTTCCCGCTCTGCGGCCTGCTGCAAAATGGGAACAATATCACGATATTTTTCATTTTGACGGAGGTAGTCCAGCAGTCCGCCGTAGCCATCGCCTACATCCTGACGGCCCCAAACCCTTACGCCATCCGGCAAAACAATGACGAATGAAACCTTGTCATAGCCGAAAAATTCATCAAACTCCGGGTCTTTGGATTCAATCCATTTTTGTTCTGTCCCATATTTTTTAATGGCAGCTTTTTTGCCTGCTACACGCTTATCATCCGCCTGCTTCATCAGACGGTCAAATTCGTGGACAGAATAGATTTTATCGGCCTCAAAAACGCCCGTTTCGCTGAACTCACAACAAACATACGGCGGTACTGCGGGGATGCTCCTGTCCAGCAATTCACGGATAACAACGGGCGCGGCCTCATCTTCCTCATAGTAGCACCATCCATATTCAGTTGCGCCAACGGCTAAGGTTTCGGGCGAAAGCAGTTTTTTTGCATCCGTTTCCCGTATCATGATTCCGCCATGACCGGCGGTGCTGACTTCATACACACCGTCTGCAAACTGACCGCTCATCTGCACTTTGCCCCAGGGAGAATGATCGCCTATCTCTGTCCCCCAGGGCGGCGTTTCTTCCTCATACTCTGTTGTATCGGGCATCGCATGGGGCGGGGCGGTTTGCTGCTCCTGCTGGAGCTGGGTGAGGGTGGCATAGGTTTCGTCCACGATTTCCCGATGCAGCCGGTAGCGGAAGTCGGGCATATCGTGATATAGACGCATAAACTCTGCTTCTGTAATAGCGAGTGCCGCCCGTTTGACTGCCGCATCGCCCTCAATTATCGCATTTTCCCGGTCCGAATTTTTGCAGGCGTTTTGATAGGCCACATCTTCCAACACCAAATCCCGGATGATAGGTTTATAGCGGTCATAGGTCTCCCGGATGGTAGGCGCGGTGCTGGAATCCTGCCCCGCCAGCCGTTCCACATCGGCCATGACCTGTTCCACAAACTCGGAGGGGCCGTCCTGTTCCAGATGCTCCCGGATGGCGGCGGCGTCTATGTCCTCAAAATTGTCCAGTTCCTTCTCGGTGAAAAATCTGTCCTCCTTTACCAGACGGGCAAGGCAGCGCTGTGCTTTTGTCCAGGGCAGATCGGTGGCCGCACCCTCTACCGTAACAGGAAACGCAGGGAGACTATCGCCGTACTCATTTTTCAGCCACTCCGCCGTGTCCCGGTCACGGGCATGGCCGGTCATGTACTGCTGGACCCGACGCTTGCTGGCAATATCACCGTTCCACTCCTGGAGGGCGGCGTCTATGTCGGCCTGGGTGATTTCTCTCGGTGGTATTGTGGCAGGAATAGGCGGTGTGGCCCCCGGTATATGAGTGGGACGTTCCATTTCCGGGGCTGATGCCGTTTGCGTCTGCTCCGGGTGCGTTTGCCGGTATTGCTCCAATTCCTCCGGGGTCAGGTATCGGCCTTCTTCAATCAACTGCCGCAGCCGTTTTTCAGCGTCAGACCAGGATATAGTGACTTCCGCAGTCTCTTTGTCCTCGCCGTTTTTCTGTATTGTGATGCCAACATCAGGGCGATAATCCACCCATCCCTGTGTCCCATCCGGCAGCTTATGCCCTGCGGCAACACGGCCAAACGCTGCACTGACCGCGCCCACCGTGTCCTCAACGCTCAAATTCTGCTGATAGATTTCATAAATCTGCAGATTTTGGAAATGAAGCGGCGCTTCAAATCGGAGCTGTGCGTCGATGTCAGCCTGTGTGATCTCCAGGGCTGGGAGCTGTTCCAAGTGGTCGCTCTGGTACTTCTCCAATTCCTCCGGCGTAAGGTAACTGCCCTCCTGGATGAGCTGGCGAATACGTTTTTCCACAGCGGGCCACTTCACCGTAACTTCCGTCCTTGGATGGTAGCGCACCAATCTCAACCCGGTGTCAGGGCGGTAATCAGTGATACCCGATGCGCCATCCAGGAATGTATGATTGCCGCCGGAATATCCATATTCCTGTTTGAGCGCAGCAACCGCGTCTTTGGCAGAAATGTTCCGCTGATACATGGTGAAAATCCGCAGCCTGCCCGAATACTGCCGCAGAATCGTGTCAATTTCTGCCTGGGAAATGGAAGAAGCAGAGGGCGCGTCCGCGCTCTCTGCTTCTCGAATGGTCTCCATCTGCTCCCGCTGGGACGGGATTTCCGGGGGCATAAAACTTAGCTGTAAATCAGCTCCGACATGATAACTTCCTCCGCCTGTGCCTTGCAGGTGTTCATCAGCCCCACCCACTTCATCTGATCGCTGGCTTTCAACTGCTCCGTGGCCCCCGCCGCTTTCGCCAACTGCGGCATCATCCGCTCCAGACGGCTGTTCGCCGCGTCCTCGATCTCCAACAGGTGGCTGAACAGGGTCCCGTTCAGCGTCATGCGGTTGAACAGGCCCGGTCGATGCTCCTTCAGATACGTCCGGCGCATCCTCCCGTACTTGCCCAGGTCCCGGTCCGGCTGCTCCGGCAGGGCCAGATTGGGAATCAGGTAATCTCCCACTTGGGTGTAGGTCAGATTGTTCTCCATGTTCGGCGTTCCTTTCTGCGGATTTTTCCCGCTCATATTTTTTGATGGTGACTTCGATCTGCCGCAGCACCGTCTCGCTCCCCAGGCTGACCGCCGTACCCAGCTCCGTGATGGTGTCCTGGGTGTTGAAGTCAAAAATGCTCAGGAAATCCTCATGTTCAAAGTAGTTTTCCGGCTCCAGGCCGCAGCGGGACATGAGGGTGTATGCGATGCTGACGGCGGCGGCGTTTCGGAACTGCGCTCCGATGTTGAACTCATCATACTCCTCCAAAAAGCTGCCGTCAACGATGCGGAGGATGTCCTGCTGGTGATCGTCCCAATATTCCGCCGCAAGTTGGGCGGCGATCTTCTCAAACTGTTCCACGAGGTCGCTGCCGGACACGTCAAACCGCTGCTCCAGCGCCGCCGATACCGTGTCCTGATATTCCTCCCGGTACTTCCACAGCTTGGGCCGGGTTTCCTCTCCGCCGCCGGTGTCAGCCACATCGAACACATAGCGCAGAAAGGGCCTGCTGCCGCTGTTGTCGATGATGGCGATGCCCGTGGCTCCCCGACGCACATACCGGCGCATCCGCTGATTCCAGAAATCATATTCCGCGCAGGCGGTGGCGTTGGGCCGCTGGGCGTGAATCAGGAGCTGCTCGGGGTACGGATATTTATAGAGACGGCCCGCCGTGGAGAGAAAGGCTGTCCATTCCTGATAGCTACCAGTGATCTGGTGGGCGGCATGGTCGGCCATTTGTGCATAGGCTTGGAGCTTACTTGCCATAGGCAGGGTCCTCCGTCTCAAAGTCCGGGAACAGGTCCAGGGCAGCAAACTCCGCATCGGTCATGCGTCCCAGCTTGGAAAGGGCGCTGTCCGTCAGCGTCCGCAGCTCGTCCTCGTCCGGCTCCAGATAGCCCCGCATCTCGGTGAGGGCGGCGATCACGCCTGCACGGATGCCACCACCAGCGCCGTTGTAGATGCACAGTAGATTCTGTTCCTCAAATGTAAAATCGTTCATTTCCTTACCGCTCCTTTTCCGCGCTCTTTTTGGGCGCTGTCTTTTTTCGTTCCTGGGCTGGCTGGTTTTTGAGCTGGGCCACAACGGATTTTCTCTTTTCCCGGTGGACAGCATCCGCCAAATCCGTCAGGGAAATAGCCTGCCCCGCCTTGACCTGGGCCTCCAGCTCGGCCACCGTGGGCTTCTGGCTGATAAAGTCCGTCAACTGCGCAAAACTGAAACTGTCGCAGTAATGGCAGGATACCACACCATCCCTTTTCAGCACAATGATGTCGCTGACGGACAAAGAAGGGTGCTGAAAATCGGCGGGGTGGTCGTTGTTGAATTGATACCAGAGCTGATCCAGCGCCGCGTCCGCGCTGGCAAATGTGGACAGCGGGGCCGTGTAGACCAGATCATAATTGTCCCGTTCCACGGCACGGCCTTTGGATTTCAGCCAGTCCAGGGATTCAAAGCGAATATCCCGCAGCGCATCATCGTCCCTGACCTGATAGATGGCGAAACAGTCCGCCGCATGGTCCAAAAACGCTTTTTCGCGCTCCGGCTGGTGCTGCATCCTGTCCAGTACCGCCTGCCGGAAGTCTTGGCTTTCCTCCCATTCCTCGCGGGTGACGGCGAACATCATGCCCTCCGGCTGCTCCATGAGATCGTCCCGGTCAAAGACCATAGCGGGATTTTCGCCAGCCTCCACCATGTAGACGGTCAAATCCTGTTCCAGCAGTTCCACCGCCCGTTCTCTGGACAGGGGCAGCAGATCGCCGCCTGCATAGCCGTAGTTCTGTTCCAGCTCGTCAGCGGGAAAGGCTGGGTCCGGCAGGGGGTATTCGTCCAGACGGCTTTCCTGTTTATCCTGCGCCTCGATGACCACCGCCTGCTCCGCTGCGTCCGGCTGGGTGAAGCTGAACGGCTCCCCGGCGAACAACAGTTGCCCGACCTGCTCAAATTGTGCCAGCACGCCAACACGCAGGGCATCAAACTCGGCATAGTCCTCCATCGTAAAACAGCCCTGGGCCAGCAGCTCCGCCTGGGTAGCGGCATAGCTGCTCCCGGAGACAAAATCGAACATCACCGTATTATCGGAGAGGTACAGCAAGGACTTGTCCGCATTGAGGTAATGGCCGCGATTGTCATAGTGGTCGCGCCTGCCCATATATACCTTATCATCTGGCCCTACAAAAGCATCCAGCTCCGCGCCGTCCTTGGTTTTGTAATGACTGATTCTGGCTGTGCCGGGTTGGAAAAAATCATCCGGTTTCAATTCGCCGGATTGCAGCTTTTTCAGAATACCGGCGCATTTATCAGCCGTGCCGAAAAACAGCACCCGATCCGGCTTTAAGGTCCCTTGCGCCGTTCTCTCATATGCCTGGATAAACTGCTGGTCGATTGCGCCCACAGTCCGGGGATTGGCCTCCATTTTGTAGACGTATTCTTTCAGCGGCACGGACTGAGCCAGCCCATCCAGCCGCTTCAGCATGATTTTGGCCTGCTCCGCGCCGGTGTTTTGTTGGACGAACTGCTCCAGAGTGGCCCGGACAATGGATGGATTCACTTGCAGAGTACGGACCAGATTTGCCTTGGTCTGTTCCCGGTTGTCAGGGGGAAAATTCTTTTTGATAAGCCCCGCCTGATACAGATGGTCCAGCATATCCAGCATATCGCTGATGAACCGCTCCGGGGTGTCAGGCGGCAGCTCCGCCGCTGGCGCGTCCTGCGTCTGGACCAGCCCATCCAGCCTTGCCAGCAGCGTTTTGGCTTTTGTCAAGTCGGTAAGTATCAAGCCGGTATGTTCGATCAGATAGTTCAGCGGGCCGCGCACACCTTCAAAATAACCTTTCCGCATTTCAATCACAAGGTCAGCGATGGACCGCTCCTTGGGGTCCTGGGTAAACGGGTGTTTCAGAACTCCCTCCTGATGAAGCTGATCCATAAAATTGTATAAATCAGCGGCAAACTGTTCCAGGGTGTCGGGCGCGGCAGAGGGCGCGTCCTGTTCCGGCTGCTGGGCGGTCAGGTCAATGCCCTGTTCCTTGCAAATCTCTTGAAAATGGCGGTCAATGCTGGTGATGAGGATATTGGCGGTCTTGGAGATGGTCTCCAGGCTGGCCTTCAGCTCCGGCAGGGTCTTGTCTTTGGACCAAGTGGCGATGTAGCCCAGGCTGTTGGCGCTGGTCTCGATGCCGTAATACTGGCAGACGGTATAGGAAACGCTTTCCGCCTCCACTTCCTTTGTGTTTTTATCTTTCGGTTTGGGCGGTTCCCGATCTGTAATCCCAGCGGCGGCGGTGAGCTGCTCCCGCTCACGGTTGTGGAGCATAGCGTGGGTGATCTCATGGACGGCGGCGCACACTGTCTGCACCTGGCTCATGCCCTCCCGGATGGTGATAGTCTGATCGTTCAAGCTCAGAAACCCGTCCAGGCCCTCCCGCAGCGGCTTGAACATGATCGGCACCGGGGACGTGCGCCGCAGGGCCTCCATGAACGCCTCGTACTGCTGCACATCCCCGGTCAGGCTGGAAACAAGGCTGGGGAGGGGACTGCCCTCGGTCTGGCTCACATCGAACACCTTGACCGGGCGAAACAGGGGAATCTCGATTTCCCGTTCCTCCATGATAACATTTCCGTCATGGTCCAATACCGGCGCTCTGGTGTCCGGGTCCAGCTTCATTTCCTCAATACGCTTTTTGAACGGCGTGGGGGCGATGATGGTCAGGCCCTTTTCCCCCTTTTTCACATGACGGCCAAACTGATTTTTCCACTTGTTGAATCCGGCCACATGGGTGGCGCTGGGCATCTGCATATGGATGAGGATGGTATTGTTATAGGAATAGCTGTGAAACCGGGACATGGTGCGGAGATAGTCCGCAAATTTATCGCTCTGGAACAGGTCCTGTATGTTTGCCTCAATCCCGGTGACGATTTCCTTGATCCGTTCCCGGTTGCTGGGCTTTTTGTCTGCCACGTCAAAAAATCTCCTTTCTTCAAAATGGCCCCGCACAGGAAACCGTGCGGGGCAAAATTCCGCAAGTAGAAGTCAATTTTGGCCCTCCGAGGGCAAAGTTACGTCCCTGGGCGGTTTGACGTTTTGAAAGCGTTGTGCCGCAAGGCTTTCCAGCCCTCTATTTGCGGAAGTGCGAGGCCGCTTTTGCTTTCCGCTCCCGGTCCCGTCTGCGGCGTTCCCTGGCGGCGCAGGCAGGGCAGTATTTCACCGAATTGGAACGTGAGAAAATCGGTGCGCCGCAGATACAGCAGCTTTTGACGGGCCGTGCCGCCATGGTCTCCCCGTGCAGCTCCTGGTCCGCTGGCAGGACGGCGGCGCGGAAGTATTTGCAGATCAAGGTGTTGGAAATCATCTGCGGACAGGGGCAGGGGTCCCCATCGTCCAGCAGGAGGCAGTTGCCGCTCTCGCAGTTGGCGCACAGGCGGCGGATGAGCTTTTTCACCCGCCGGAACTGGCTTTCATCCATACGGGGCAGCTTATCCATTGTCGAACACCAGCTTGTAATTTGTCTTGGTGCCATCGTCCTCCAGCACCACCGTGGCATCGTAGGTTTTCCCGGTTTTCTCCGAGAAACAGCCGGTGAGTTTCACCCGCCCCTTCTTCAACAGGGCGGCGGCAGCGGCCTTTGTGAGCGTCTTTTTCTTGGCGGTGAAAAACTTGCTGTCTTTCCACAGGACAAAGCGGCACTCCCGATTTTCACAGAAAAAGCCCTTTTTGCTTTCGGTCACAGCGCCGCCGCAGCGGGGGCAGGGGCCGACGGCCTCCTTGTCCGAGGGGAACAGCACCGCCGCGCCGGGGACAGGCCGGTACGTTTTCACCAGCTCATCCACCATAGCGGCAATCCCGGCCATGAAGTCCTCCGGGGACAGCTCTCCGCGTTCCACTTCGCCCAGCCGCTGTTCCCAATCGGCGGTGAGCAGGGGGGATTGCAGGACCTCCGGCAGAACGGTGACGAGGGAACTGCCCGCCTGGGTGGGCAGGAGGCTGGTGATCTTCTTGGCTTTCTTCCGTTCCACAAGCCCGGTGTCCACCAGCTTTTCCAGGATGGCGGCGCGGGTGGCGGGGGTGCCGATGCCCTTCCGCTCCGCATCCTCCGGCATCTCCCCAGCACCGGCGGTCTCCATACTTTGGAGGATGGTGTCCTCGGTGAAATGCTTGGGCGGGGTCGTTTTGCCCTCCTTCACCTGGACCGCATCCACCGTCAGCGGCTGGCCCTCTGCCAGACCGTCCGGCAGAGGGGCGTCTTTGGGAAGTGCGGCACAGGCCCGCCAGCCCATATCCAGCACCGTTTTCCCCTTGGTGGTGAAGCGATACCCACCGCACTCCGCCGTCAGGCTGGTCTCGGCGTACCGATGGGGCGGGCAGACCGCCCGGAGCAGCCCCAGCGACACCAGCCGCAGGATTTCCCGCTCTCCCTGGGGGAGCGCGGCGAGGTCGGAATCGGCGGCGCTTTTGGTGGGGACAACGGCATGGTGGTCGGTGACGTTCTTACTGCTGCACACCTGGGCCGCTGATACGGTCCCTGCTGCCTGTACGCCGCAAATCGTGACGGCGGCGGACACCAGACCAGGGACAGAACTTTCCATATCATCCGTCAAAAAGCGGCTGTCCGTCCGGGGGTAGGTACACAGCTTCTTTTCATAGAGGGCCTGCAAATAGTCCAGCGTCTCCTGGGCGGTATAGCCTAAAATGCGGTTGGCGTCCCGCTGGAGAGTGGTCAGGTCATAGAGGGCTGGGGCCTTTTCCGACTTCTCCCGGCGTTCCACCGTCTGAATGGTGACGGCACTGCCCTCACAGGCGGCGGCGATGGCGGCGGCGTCCTCTTTGCCGCTGATCCGCTCCCCGGTGAGGGTCACGCCGCCGCAGTCCAGCTCCACCGTGTAGAACGGCACCGGCTCAAAGGCGGCGATCTCCGCCTCCCGCTGGGCAATCAGCGCCAGCGTTGGGGACATGACCCGCCCGATGTTCAGCGTCCGGTTATAGAGCACGGAGAACAGACGGGTGGCGTTGATGCCCACCAGCCAATCGGCCTTTTGGCGGCAGAGGGCGGCTTGGTGTAGGCCGTCATAGTCGCTGCCGGGGCGGAGGTTTTCAAAGCCCTCCCGGATGGCGCTGTCCTCCATGCTGCTGATCCACAGCCGTTTCATGGGCTTGGTACAGCCCGCCAGATGGTAGGCGGTGCGGAAGATCAGCTCTCCCTCCCGGCCCGCGTCACAGGCGTTCACCACCTCCGACACATCCTCCCGGCGTAGCAGCGTCCGCAGGATGTCGAACTGCTCCCGTTTATCCTTGCCGATGGTGAACCGCCAGCTTTCCGGCAGGATAGGCAAATCCTCCCGTCGCCACTTGTCATAGTCGGGGTTGTAGACGGCAGGCTCGGCCAATCCTGCCAGATGGCCGATACACCAGCTTACCAGCCAGCCGGTCTCGCCTGTCGGCTCGGTCGGCGCTTCTAAGTGCCTTTGGCACTTAGAGGTCGCCACTGGCGACCCGCGCCCCTCCATGTGGCCCTCCTTCCGGGCTGTGGCCCCCAGCACCTTGGCAATACTCATAGCAACCGAGGGCTTCTCCGCAATCACAAGGCGATACATAAAATCACGCTCCTTTTACACATACAAAAAGCAGCCTGCTTACACAGACTGCTCTTTGCGGTTTCGATTCAATTCAAATCAGTTTTTCATAGTCCTGCCTGCCGTGGAAGAACCGCAGGATATTCACGGTCTTTTCGGCCTCATTTACTGCGTAGACCATGATGTAATTTTTGATGACCGCCTTGTGATATTTCAAATCCCGGAGATGGGGGTCATCGCAAAAGCCGAACATCAACGGCATACGCTCCAAATCATCATAAACCTTTTCAACGGCATCCAACAGAGAAACAGCGGCGGTTTTATTGACCAAGGATAAGGCGATATAACCGACCACGCCATCAAGATCGCGCTGATAAGAATCGGTTTTTACAATCTTATAGGCCATATTTTTCCCGCAGCGCAGTCAGCCCTTCACGGGCATCAGACACCTTTCCTTCCCTGACTTCTGCCTCCGCCTCCGCCAACTTGGAATATACATCAGTCATGAACATCTTTTTCTCATATGCTTCCATGCTCATAATCACCATGTTACCGTAGCCATTTTTGGTGATATAGATCGGCTCTGTGGACTCGCTGCACATCTGAGAAATAGCAGCAGTATCTTTCAGGTCACGGATAGGGATAATTCGCGGCATAAAATCGACCTCCTTTGCAACTCTATCATACCACAATTATCCCACATCCGCAACAGATTATTTATCGGGACCGGGCACGGTCCGGGGACGGAATGGGCGGTATCACCTCCACACCCCGGTAACAGGGCAGGACGCAGCTCTCGCCGCAGCGTTTACAGCCGTGACAGGGGTGGTCCTTGGGCGGTGCTGGCTTGGCCCGCTGCTCCTGCCGGGGCGGAGGGGCCTGCATCATCAGGCGTTCCAGGGGATTGGATGTAAAATATCTCATTCGTCCTCCTCATCCTCTGCGCCGCCGTCCTCATACTCGTCCTCATCGCCGTAATCGTAGTCCTCCAGGTCGGCGCTGCCCTTGGTATCGGGCTTTTTCTTCTTGAATTTCAAGATGTAGACCGCGCCGCCGCCAGCCAGGGCCACCGCCAGCACCACAGCCAGCATCCCATTGACGCCGCCCTTTTTCTCCGGCTCCGGGTCAGGCTCGGTGTCAGTTTCTGCCGGGTCCTCCTTCTTTTCCGGCTCCGGTTCTTTGCCTGCGCACTCGGTCATGTTGACAGAGCAGACCGGGCAGGCGGTATTGACCGCCCCGGCGTGGCATTTGTCGGTGCAGATGCAGGCGGCGGGTTCGCCCTGCTCCACCAGCGCGGACAGGTCTGCCTCGTCAACTTTGTTCAGAAAATACGTCTTGTACTGTTCCTCATCCTCGTTCACCGGGGCGTCATAGTCGATCAGAATGTAAAAAATATTCCCGTCCCGACCCTCCACGGTGATAAACTGCTTATGAGTGTCTTTGCTGTAAAGCAGGTCGCGGGTGAAAAACTCGCTGTCCACGGACAGCGGTTCCCCCTGCTGGGGCTGTTGGCCGGTGGCAGGCTGGCCTGTCTGCTGATCCGTCTGCGGGGTGTCCTGGGGAGGCGTGGAATCCTGGCTCCAGTATTCCAGCACCTTGTCGCTGCCGTCCTCCGGCCCGCCGCCAGCAAAGGCGGTGACAGGGAGGACGGAGAAGCACAGCATCAGCGCCAGCACCATAGACAGGATGCGCCGCTTAGACGTTCTCATGGCTGCTGTCCCCCTCTCCCACCGGCGCACCGGGCTGGGCGTTGTGAATGAGCGCGGCAAGCTGGTCCGGGTCCAGGCCCATGCTCCGCACAAGGCCGATGATGTCCAGGTTTTCCAGCTCGGTGCGCTGCTTTGCCAGTTCCTCCTGCCGCGCTTGCAGCTCGGTAATCTTGGCGGCGTTTTTCTCATATTCCGTGTTGATTTTCTTGATTTTCGGGTTCATAAAATTCCCTCCTTTTATGGTTCTGGAAGTCTGCCGTAACAGTAAAAGTGAGCTTGCCAGTAGGATGTATTGAGGTTGGCGTAGGAAATGGGCGATCCACAGTGAATCATCATTCCATTCCCCACATAGATGCCGCAGTGGGTCACGCCGTCCGGGTTGGGCGCGTCATAGGTGTACTTGAAAAACACCAGATCGCCAGGGCGGGCGTTGGCAGGGGAAACCGGGGTGCAGATGTTGCAAAGGCCCTGCGCCCCCAGCCGTCCATAGTTCCAGCCGGAGTGATTGATAACCCAGGACACGAAGCCGGAGCAGTCGAAAGAGGAGGACGGGCTGCTGCCGCCCCAAACATAGGGATAGCCAAGATATTTCTCGGCTTCGGCCAGTATTGCCGCGAAAACCTCATCCTCCAAAGCCTCCGGGGGAACATCGTAGTCCAGATAGTCCTGCCGCTGGGATGCGTTGGGATATTCGCTGGCGGGGAACAGGTCAGGCCGGTTGCCCAAGGTGGCAATATACACAGCATAAATACTCATCCCTTCCTCGTCCAGCAGATAGACGGGCAGATGGGACAGGTCAAAGTTGTCCAGCGTCACCGTACAGATGGAGTATTCATACGGCTCGTCATCCTCATCATAGCGGGTCTCCACCGTCACCGTTTCCGTGAGGGTGTACTGACGCTCAAAGAGCATTTCCAGGGTTCCCTGCACCTGTTCCAACGTCCAGCCGCCCCGGTGGTAGGCGTTGAGCAGCGCCATCAGCACATAGGGGTCATGGCCGATCTCGTCCAGGTCATAGCTGTATTCGTTATAGTCATGGGTACTCTCATAGCTGTCCAAGTAACTTTGCAAAGCGTTTTCCATCCCGGCATAAGCCGCCTCCGCGCCCAGCATGGCCTCGTCGCTGGAGGGATGGGTAGAGCCGCCCAGCCCAGACATGACGCCCTCCGCCAGCATGGAGCAGGAGGACATCCCATTGAGGAAGATGCACACCACCAGAAACAGGCCGATCACAATGAGAAAGCCCTTTTTGTGCCGCCAGATAAAGCCTGCGGTCTTTTTCGTTTCCTCTGCCGCCTTTTTTGCGGCCTTTGCCACGTTCTCCGCAGTTTTGACCGTGGAACCGGCAGACTGCCCCGCACGTTTGGCGGCGGCGTACTGTTTCCTGATGGCTCGTTTCTGCTGCCAACGGGAAACTGGGTTACTGGCAAGCTGGGGATTTTGCCGGATATGCTTTTGATACAGCACATTCACATTGGCCTGTTCCAATTTTCGTTCCGCTTTTGCCGCCTCCCGGTAGGGGCGCAGCTTTTGGGAACGGCAAGAGTGCGCCGCCAGACGCGCCCCGCCCTCGGCGGATTCTTCCAGCCGGTGGGCGCTCTCCACGCCCACGTTATCATGCTCTGTCTCGCTGATCTTCCGATGGACCGTACCCGCCGCCGCATGGACCGGGGCAGCTTGAACGGCGTGGGTCAGCTTGGAGACCGGCGCGGGCTTGTCCACTTCCTCAAACCGCAGGCGGGTCTTGGCCTTGCCAGTGGCGGGGTCCACAGTGCGCTGCTTGACCGGCTTTTTCTTCTTCGGCACCTTCTTACGCGCCGCGTCCGCCTGATCCGCCGCTTTGTCCGCACGGCGAATATGTTCCTTCAGCCGGGGGTCTCCACGCTCGGCATCGGTAAATTGGAGACGGGGATTTTTAGGCCGGCTCACCGTTCTGTCCCTTTCAATTTCTTGCCAGGTTTAGGGGTCGAAATAGCAGTATTTTCCACTTTTTTCTGCTCCAACTGTTGGCGAACAGAGGGTTTCTCATGTTTTCCACGACACTGCTCCGCTGCTTCCTTTAATTCATCCACAGCATCTTCCGCCGAATAGATTATGCGGTTCATGTCGGCAAGCACGGAATGGATTGCACGCATTGGGGACAGAACAGCGGTCTCAAACCGCCCTACCTGACCGCCATCCACCTGTTGGGTCTCCCTGCCTATGGCAGTATGTCCGGCGTTTTTCAAATGAGCGCCTGCGCTTCGCAGTTCCTCTCCAATGGTTTCCACTTTTCTAATAGACGCCTGGATGTCCTGCATCGAATCAAAGGTTTTATCCTCCATAGATTTCAGCATGGTTTGAACGCCCAGGGTGGAAATCGCTGTGTCCAAGGCGGTGCTACCTAACCGCTTGACATCCTCTAAAGTATTTTTTGTCCAAGAAATGATCTTGTCCTTTACAGTAGCGAGCTGATTGCGGGCCTGCTCCAACTTTTCCTGCACAGCCTGGAGCGCATCAAGCACCTGGTCCTTCATAGATGCCTGCTCCGGGACTTGGGTCTGCTCCAACTGTTTCCTGATCTCCTGCAACTCCACCAGTACCGAGCTGTACTGCTGTTCCATATTGTCTACACATTCAATCAGCCACAAAAATTCCTCTGCTTCTTCGCCTTTTCCGTTTTCTCTCATTAAACAGAGCATCTGTTGAACTGCTTCATGGTCTTTCAAAAAATCCATATGCAATTACCTCCTACGTTCATCCAGAAATTTCCTGCGGCTTCGTTGTCATAATGCGATACAGCTCGGTATCCTTCGGGAAACGGTCCACAAAGGGTAGAATCACGTTGCCATAGAACAGCAGCCCCTCGCCCTCGCCGGAGTGGGTGACGTAGGAGAGCTGATGGGGGCTGATGTTGAGCTGCTTGGCAAGGATTTTCCGATCTCCTGCCGCCTGATTGAGCATATAAATGAAGTCCGAGTTTTCCAGGATATTGGAGATTTCCGGGCTTGCCAGAAGGTCTTTGCTGTTCTGCGTGATGCCGGTGGGAATCCCGCCCCACTTTCTGAACCGTTTCCAAATCTCCACGCTCCAACTCGCCAGCTCGCCTTTCAGCAGAAGGTGGAACTCATCGACATAGTAGCGGGTGGTCTTGCCCGCCGCCCGGTTGACGGTGACGCGGTTCCATACCTGATCTTGAATGACCAGCATCCCCAACTGCTTCAACTGCTTGCCCAGCTCCTTGATGTCATAGCAGACAATACGGTTGTCAATATCCACGTTGGTGCGGTGGTTGAACACGTTCAGACTGCCGGTGACGTAGATTTCCAGCGCCGTGGCGATGAATTGGGCCTCCTTTTCCTCCTGCGCCCGGAGAGCATCGTACAAATCCTCCAGGATGGGCATATTCTCCGGCCTGGGGTCGGTGAGGTATTTCTGATACACCAGCCGCACACAGCGGTCAATCACTGTTTTCTCCACCGGCTGGAGGCCGTCTTTACTGCCCACAACAATGTCGCAGAAGGACAGCAGGAAGTCCACCTTCAAAGACAGCGGGCTTTCATCATCCGAATAGTCCAGGTTGAGGTCCATCGGATTGACATACTGCTTGCTGGTGGGGGAAATCTTTATAACCTGTCCGTCCAGCCGCTGGACAAGGGGGTAATACTCGGCCTCCGGGTCTGCAATCAGAATGTCATCGTCCGTGATGAGGAACACATTCAAAATCTCCCGCTTGGCGGAGAAGGATTTGCCGCTCCCGGGGGTGCCGAGGATCAGGCCATTAGGCTTTTTGTCAAGAGGAACTTTTCAAGGGATGGGAAAAATCAGGCGGGAAAAGCCCCGTGGACGGTTAAAAGC